>DASQJO010000024.1:0-4810 GCA_035630955.1 Kineosporiaceae bacterium | reverse complement strand
ACCCCGTTCGGCACCCACCACAGTCGGAAGAGCCCGATGACATGGTCGACCCGGAGGCCGCCCGCGTGCCGCAGCACGGTCCGGATCATGTCCCGGAACGGCGCGTAGCCGAGCTCGGCGAGCCGGTCGGGCCGCCACGGCGGCTGGCTCCAGTCCTGACCCTGCTGGTTGAAGGCGTCCGGCGGCGCTCCCACGGTGACGTTGCGCGCGAGGACGTCGGCGAGGGTCCAGGTCTCGGCGCCCTCGGGATGGACGCCGACGGCGAGGTCGTGGACGATCCCGATAGGCATCCCGGCCTCGAGCGCGGTGCGCTGGGCGGTGGCGAGCTGCTCGTCCAGGCACCACTGCAGCCACATGTAGAACTCGACCTGCGTCGACATCTCCTCGCGGATCTGCCGGACGGCCTCCCCACGAGGGTCGCGGGCCAGCTCCGGCCAGGTCGACATCGGTAGCCCGTACCGCTCCGCGAGCGCGCACCAGGTGGCGAAGTCGACCAGCCCCTGGCCCTCCCGGTCGCAGAACGCCTCGAAGCGCGCCTGCCGCGACCGGCTGCGCGGCTGGGCGAAGACCGTCTCCAACGCCGCCCGCTTGGCCATCCACACGGCGTCCCGCTCAAGCGGTTCGGGGCTGGTGTCCAGGCCGCGCATCGCCTCGGCCTGCCACTCGATGATCGCCCGGTCGGTCGCGGGCAGGTACCCGACCTCGCGGATGTCCTCCACCCGCAGGTAGATGGGGTTGACGAAGCGGCGGGTCGTCGGCAGGTACGGCGACGGCTCCATCGGCGGCACCGGCTCGGCCGCGTGCAGCGGGTTGACGAGGACGAACCCGGCGCCGTGGTCGCGCGCCGACCAGTCGGCGAGCTCGGCGAGGTCGGCGAGGTCGCCGAGCCCCCAGGAGAACCGCGACCGCACGGCGTACAGCTGGGTCATGAAGCCCCAGGCACGGCCCTCCTGGAGGGCCTGCGGCAGCTCGAGCCGCTCGGGGGTGACCACCAGGGGCCGGTCGGCGTCGCCGTGCTGGTGCCGTGCCCGCAGCCGGTGCCAGCCGAGCGGCAGGTCGTCGGGCAGGGTGAACGTCGTCTCGGCGACACGGAGGCCGTCGATCTGCCGCGGCTCGACGTCGGCCTGCTCCTGCTCCAGGACGCGCCGGCCGCCCTCCTCGAGGTCGATCCACGCCTGGACCGGCATCCCCTCCGGGGCGTGCACCGGGACGGTCACCTTCTGGCCGTGGCGGACGACGACGACGTCGGGCAGCGCGCGCCGCCAGGGGCGCTCGTGGAGCGCGGTGAGCGCGCGGTCGACGGCCTCGTCGCTGCTCGCGTCGACCTCGAGGGCGGCGAGGACGGCGACGATGGTCCGCCGGGACACCCGGGTGTGCCGGCCCTGCCAGTCGTGGTACTCGGTGAGCACGCCGTACGCCTTCGCGAGCTCGACGAGCTGCGGGGACGGGTCGTGCGCGTGGCTCGGCTCGAAGAGGCCGGGCTCGAGGACCGCCGGCTCCTCGCCCGCCGCCGCCTCCTCGCGGGCCTCGGCCTCGTCCGCCGACTCGTCGTCGAACTCGGCCTCGAGACCGGGCTCGGCGCCGGGCTCGAGGTCGGGCTGCTGGTCGTCGGGCACATCGGGCGCGCCGGGCTGAGCACTCACGCCTCGGCATCCTGCCATGCGCGCCCATGACCGCAGCTGCGCGGCGCCGCTGTCGCCCCGGGCACCTAGGGTGAGCGACGTGACCAGTCCCGTGTCCCCCGCCTCTCGTCCGCACTACCCCGAGGCGGAACGACTGGACCTCGTCGACCAGCTCCACGGCCACGCTGTCCCCGACCCGTACCGCTGGCTCGAGGACGTCGACGACCCGCGGACGATCGCCTGGTCGGAGGCGGAGGACGCGCTCTTCGCGGAGCAGGCCTCGACCTGGCCCGGACGTCCGGCCCTCGCGGCGCGGCTGCGCGAGCTCCTCGCGGCCGGCGTGGTCGGCGTCCCGGTGTGGCGCGGCGAGCGGCGCTTCTTCGTCCGCCGCCAGGGCGACCAGGAGCACGGCGTCCTGGTCACGGCGGACGCCGACGGCACGGAGCGCGTGCTCGTGGACCCGATCGGCATCGACCCCAGCGGGCTGACGACGCTCGACGCCTGGCAGCCGAGCGTCGAGGGGCACCGGCTCGCCTACCAGCTCTCCGAGGGCGGCACGGAGGAGAGCGTGCTCCGTGTGCTCGACGTCGCGACCGGTGAGGAGGTCGAGGGCCCGATCGGGCGTGCCCGCTACTCCCCCGTCGCGTGGCTGCCCGGCGGTGAGGCCTACTACTACGTCCGCCGGCTCGACCCCGCCCGCCTGCCCGAGGAGGAGCGGCAGTACCACCGCCGGGTGTGGTTCCACCGGGTGGGTGCCGACCCCGATGCGGACGTCGAGGTCTTCGGCGCGGGCCTGGACATGCGCAGCTACTTCGGTGTCTCCGTGTCGCGGGACGGCCGGTGGCTGACCGTCTCGGCGGCGACCGGGACCGCTCCGCGCAACGACGTCTGGATCGCCCCGCTCGAGGGCGCGGACCCGGGGGCGCCGCCGCTGCGGGAGCTCGCCGTCGGCCTCGACGCGCACATCGGGACGTGGGTGGGTCGCGACGGGCGGCTCTACGTCGCGACCGACCTGGACGCTCCCCGGGGGCGGCTCGCGGTCACCTCGCCGCCCGACCCGGGCCCCCAGACCTGGCAGGACCTCCTCCCGCAGGACCCGGAGGCGGTGCTGGAGGACTTCACCGTGCTCGACGGCCCCGAGCTCGGGGACCGCCCGCTGCTGCTGGCGTCGTGGACGCGCCACGCCGTCTCGGAGATCAGCGTGCACGAGCTCGCGAGCGGCGTCCGGCTCGCGGGGGCGGCCGGGACGGTGCCGCTGCCGGGGCTCGGCTCGGTGGGCGGGCTGATCAGCCGGCCCGAGGGCGGCCACGAGATGTGGTTCTCCTACACGGACCACACGACGCTGCCGCACGTGTACCGCCTCGACGGGCGCGACGGGTCGCTCGCCCTGTTCAGCAGCCCGCCCGGGGTGGTCGCCGACGTCCCGGCCGTCTCCGCCCGGCAGGTGGCGTACACCTCGAAGGACGGGACGACCGTGCGGATGTTCGTGCTCACCCGCGCGGACCTCGTCGGCGTCGACGGGTCGCCGACGCAGCCGCGACCGGCGGTCCTCTACGGCTACGGCGGGTTCGGTGTCCCGCTGACGCCGGGGTACTCGGCCTCGATCCTGGCGTGGGTCGAGGCGGGCGGCGTCTACGCGATCGCCAACCTGCGCGGCGGCGCCGAGGAGGGCGAGGCCTGGCACCGGGCGGGGATGCTCGGGAAGAAGCAGAACGTCTTCGACGACTTCCACGCCGCCGCCGAGACGCTCCTCGAGCAGGGCTGGACGGCGTCGGACCGGCTCGCCGTCAGCGGCGGCTCGAACGGGGGCCTCCTGGTCGGCGCGGCGCTCACGCAGCGACCCGAGCTCTACGCCGCGGTGACGTGCTCGGCCCCGCTGCTGGACATGGTCCGCTACGAGAGGTTCGGGCTCGGCGCGACGTGGAACGTCGAGTACGGCTCGGCGGACGACCCGGAGCAGCTGGCGTGGCTCCTCTCGTACTCGCCCTACCACCACGTCGCGGAGGGCGTGGCCTACCCCGCGGTGCTGTTCACCGTGTTCGACGGGGACACCCGGGTCGATCCGATGCACGCACGCAAGATGTGCGCGGCGCTGCAGCACGCGACGTCGTCGGACCGTCCGGTGCTCATCCGGCGGGAGAAGGACGTCGGCCACGGCGCCCGGGCGCTGTCGAGGTCCGTCGAGCTCTCCGCGGACACGCTCGCGTTCACCGCGCACTGGACGGGTCTGCCGCTCGAGGCCTGAGGACGGACTCGGCGATCGTCGGCCGCGATCCGTCAGTGGTGGTCGTGCCGGCCGAGCGTCTCCACCGGTGTCGCGCCGGGGCGGGTCCACTGCGGCACCGGGCGGCTGGTCGGGCCCCAGGCCGGGTTCCCGTCGGCGTCCGAGCGCCAGTACCAGCACGCGTGCCGTCCCTCGGGCCAGCCCTCCGGGGTGTCCTGCCACGCCTCGCCGCGGCCGTACGGCGTCATGTCGAGCAGGGCGAAGGACGTCGCGGTCGGCTCGTTCCCGCGGCCGGTCGTGGAGTAGGTCAGGAAGGTGCGGTCGCCGTCCCGCAGGAAGCAGGTGGTGTACCCCATGTCTCCGCCGACCGGCTCGTCCAGGCCGCGCACCGAGTACCAGGGCTGGGTGTAGCCCATGAAGTCGACGTAGTCGGCCACCTCGTCCCAGCGGCCCGTCGTCACGATGGCGAAGGAGACGCCGCGGGCGTTGAGGTAGACGGCGTCCCTGAGGTGCCACGCCGTCATGGTGCAGCCCTCGCACTGCCCCTGGTGCGGCGCGCCGTCGTACCACATGTGCTTGTAGACGACGAGCTCGTCGCGGCCCTGGAACAGGTTCAGGAACGGGACGGGCCCGTCCGCGCCGACGACCTCGACCGTGCCGTCGAACTCCACCATCAGCAGCCGCCGGCGGGCGGCGGCGATGGCGTCACCCTCACGCGTGTGGGCCTTCTCGCGGACCAGGAGCTCGTCCCGCGCCACCTGCCAGGTGGCGAGGTCGACGACCGGCGGCCGGCCGGCCGGTGCCGTCGCCCGGTGGTCCTGGGTGCTCGTCATGGGTGTCCTCCGCGGATGTCTCGTCGCAGGCAGCGTCGGACGACGGCCTCTCACGTCGTCGCTCTGGTGACGCCTGGCGTGCCCGGAACTCATCGCGGACGAGCAGGCGAGCCCGCGGGAAGCCCGAGGAC
>DASQJO010000023.1:0-6799 GCA_035630955.1 Kineosporiaceae bacterium | reverse complement strand
CTCCGGTCGCGGCGACGCCGTGCGGGCCCGCGTCGAACGCTGGTCGCGATGGGCGGCGGGCCTCGGCCTGCCACCCAGGGACACCTCCGGCACTCGCCGGTACCCCGGGCGCGAGGGGCTCTTCCCGCCCGCGGTGTGGCTGACCGCCGCCCTCGGTGTCGCCGTGCTCGTCGGGCTGGTCGCGGGGATCGTCGTCTCGGGTGGGTCGGGGAACGCCGCGGCCGTCCCCGCCGCCGTCACGACCGCGACGGTGACCGTGACGAACGCGACGACGGCGCCCGCGGTGACCACGACGACGACACGGACCCGCACCAAGACGCTCACGGTGGCCCCGACGCCGACGAACCCCGCCCAGGGCGGCGACCCGAACGCCGGGACCTTGGCACCCGGATCGTCGGGTCAGGAGGTTGTCGTCCTGCAGCAGGAACTCGCCCAGCTCGGGCTGTTCCTGGGCGGCCCCACCGGCACGTACGACCAGCGGACCCAGATCGGGGTGCAGAGCTTCCAGGCCCGCGCCGGGATCACCGCCGATCCGCCCGGGGTCGCAGGGCCCACCACGCGCGCGGCCATCAACCAGGCCACGGGCCGCTGACCGACCGGCCCGGACGCATCGACCGTGCCCCCGAGGGCATGGGCGGGGCGTGACAGCCCTCGCCTCACGCCTCACCGACGCGGCCGCCGGTGCCGCGGAGGCCGCCTTCGACGCCGTCGCCCGGGTCCGGCACCGCAAGCCGCTGCACCCCCGCGGGGTCGTCGTCCGCGCCCGCGTGGAGCGGACCGGCACGACGGCGCCGCTGGGCGCCGCCTGGCTCGACGAGACCGCAACCGTCGAGGGCGTGGCCCGGTTCTCCCGCTCCGCGGGCCTGCCCGACGGGTGGCCGGACGTGTGGGGTCTCGCGATGAGGCTCGACCTCGCGGACGGCAGCGGGGGCGTCGCCGACCTGCTGCTCTCGACCGCCTGGGCCGGTCCGATCGGCCGGCACGCGCTCGCGCTGCGCCGTGGGCCGCGCGCGCCGTTCAGCGCGGTGCTGCCGTACCGGACGTCGTCCGGCCTTTCCGTCCTGCTCGGTGCGCTCGGCGACGCGACGCCGCGGCCGTCCGAGCGGGCGGCCCTCGCCGCCGCCCTCACCCGCGAACCGTTGTGCCTGACCCTGGCCGTCGCGTCAGGATCCGGGCCGTGGCGGCCGTACGGGACCGTCGTGCTCGGCGGGTCCGCGCTCGGCAGCGGCGACGGCCTCGACGACACCGGCGAGGACGTCGAAGTCAGCTTCGACCCCGTGCTCCACCCGCTGCCCGGGCTGCGACTCCCGGAGCCTCTCGCCGCGATCCGCGCCCGTGCGTACGCGGGTGCGCGCCGCGGCCGCCACGCCGACCCCGCCGCTCTCGGAGCGCACGCCGGGGAGGTCGCGTCCGCGGCGGCCGGCCGAGGCCTGCCACGATGACGTCGTGGCCGACGTCCGACCGTTCATCGCCCTCCGCCCGCTGCCCCAGCTCGCTCACAAGGTCGCGGCCCCGCCGTACGACGTCGTCGAGGCGGACGAGGCGCGGGCGATCATCGAGCGAGCCCCGGACAGCTTCCTGCGGGTGACCCGGCCCGACGCCGACCCCGCGAGCCCCGCCGCCACCGAGGACGAGCAGCACGAGCAGGGCGCCGCCGCACTGCAGGAGCTCGTCCGGCGCGGGGTTCTGGTCCGCGAGCAGGAGCCCGCGTTCTGGGTGTACCGGCAGCAGGTCCGCAGCCGGGTGCAGACCGGCGTCGTGGGTCTGGCGTCGGTGGCCGACTACGACAGCGGCGTCGTCCGCGTGCACGAGCTCACCCGACCCGACAAGGAGGACGAGCGGGCTCGCCACATCGACGTCCTCGACGCGCACGACGAGCCCGTCGTCCTCTTCCACCGGGGCAGCGGGGAGCTCGACGCCGTCGTGGACGCCGTTACCGGCGGCGAGCACGACCTCGCGGTGACCACGCCGGACGGCGTCTGGCACACGCTGTGGCGGATCTCCGCCCCGGACGCCGTGGAGCGCGTCGTCAAGGCCTTCGCCGGCCTCGACCGGCTGTACGTCGCCGACGGGCACCACCGCACGGCGGCCGCGGCCCGGCTGGCCGCCGCGCGACGTGGGCTCGACCCGGAGGAGGCGGGCGAGGTCGACGGCTTCCTCGCGGTGATCTTCCCCGCGGCGGAGCTCACCGTCCTGCCCTACCACCGCGTGGTGACGACGACGGACGGCGACCTGCTCGACCGGCTGCACGACGTCGGCGACCTCGAACCGGTCGAGGACGCCTTCGTCCCGGAGGACCGGACGACCGTCGGCGT
Organism: Kineosporiaceae bacterium; assembly: GCA_035630955.1. Classification (GTDB taxonomy): domain Bacteria; phylum Actinomycetota; class Actinomycetes; order Actinomycetales; family Kineosporiaceae; genus DATKNA01. Next base: position 4,484 of record DASQJO010000023.1, on the reverse strand, counting down.
CGGCGGGGTCGTCGGCTGGTACCGGCTGCGCTACGGGGGCGAGCTGCCGCCGGAGGGCTCGGTGCAGGGCCTCGCCGTCAGCCTGCTCCAGGAGCGGGTGCTGGCGCCGCTGCTCGGCGTCGAGGACCCGCGGCGCGACCCCCGGCTGGCCTTCGTCGGCGGCCCCGACGGCCTCGCCGAGCTCGACGCGCGGATCCACGACGGCCGCGCCGAGGTCGCGTTCGCGCTCCCCGCCACCGCGCTCGCCGACCTCGTGGCGGTCAGCGACCGCGGCGCGATCATGCCGCCGAAGTCCACGTGGTTCTGGCCGAAGCCGGCGAGCGGCCTGCTCGTGCACCCCCTGCACTGACCCGTGATCGGCGGCGCGGCACGATGGGGCGCATGACGACCGACCTGACCAGGGGGACGACGACGGGCGCGACGCCGGTGGTGACCGCGTCGAGCGTCCCGACGAGGATCGGCTCGACCCGCGGCGCGATGGCGCATCGCACCGCCGTCGACCGGCTGGTCGCCAGCTACCGGGCGATCCCCGACGGCTCCGGCGTCCGGCTCGCGAAGCGGACCTCGAACCTCTTCCGGCCCCGCGCCGCGGCGTCCGGCCCGGGCCTGGACGTCGCCGGCCTCACCGGCGTCGTCTCCGTCGACACGGAGGCCGGCACCGCCGACGTCCAGGGCATGTGCACGTACGAGGACCTCGTCGCGGTGACGCTGCCGAAGGGGTTCATGCCGCTGGTCGTGCCGCAGCTGCGGACCATCACGCTCGGCGGCGCGGTGACCGGCCTCGGCATCGAGGCGACGTCCTTCCGGAACGGCCTGCCGCACGAGTCGGTGCTCGAGATGGACGTCCTGACCGGGGCCGGCGACGTCGTCACCGCGACGCCGGACGGGGAGCACGCGGACCTCTTCGCCGGCTTCCCGAACTCCTACGGCACGCTGGGCTACACCGTCCGGCTGCGGATCCAGCTCGAACGCGTCCACCCGTACGTGGCGCTGCGGAACATCCGGTTCTCCACGCCGGAGGAGCTCACCGCCGCCGTCGAGCGGATCGTCGCCGACCGCAGCTGGGAGGGTGAGCCCGTCGACATGCTCGACGGCGTCGTGTTCTCGCCCGGCGAGGCCTACCTGGTGCTCGGCCGCTGGGCGGACGACGTCCCCGCCCTCAGCGACTACACCGGCCAGGACGTCTACTACCGGTCGCTGCGGCGGCGGGGCCGCGACGCGCTGACCGTGCACGACTACCTGTGGCGCTGGGACACGGACTGGTTCTGGTGCTCGCGCGCGTTCGGGGCGCAGAACCCGCTGCTGCGCCGGGTGTGGCCGGCGTCCCTGCGGCGCAGCGACGTCTACCACCGGATGGTCGGCCTGGAGAACCGGTACCAGGTGGCCGCGCGCGTCGACCGCTGGCGCGGACGGCCGGCCCGGGAGCGCGTCGTGCAGGACGTCGAGATCCCCGTCGAGCGGACCGCGGAGTTCCTCCGCTGGTTCACCGAGCACGTGCCGATGACCCCGATCTGGCTGTGCCCGCTGCGGCTGCGATCGAGCGGCGGCCCGCTCGGCGACCTGCCCGACGGCGCGCAGCCGTGGCCGCTCTACCCGCTGCGGACGGGCGAGACGTACGTCAACGTCGGGTTCTGGGGGACGGTGCCGATCCAGCCGGGCCGCGCGGACGGCGACGTCAACCGCGCCGTCGAGCGCGCGGTCGCCGACGTCGGCGGCCACAAGTCGCTCTACTCCGACGCCTACTACGACGAGGCGTCCTTCTGGGCGAAGTACGGCGGCGCGACGTACCGCGGTCTCAAGGAGCGCTACGACCCGCAGGGCCGGCTGCTCGACCTCTACGCCAAGGCGGTCCGCCGCCGCTGACGGTGCTCGGCCAGTGCGGCGTCACTCAGCCGGTGCTGCTCGGAGCGGCACCATTCCGGGCACTGGCTGAGCAACGCCGCACGGGGTGAGCACCGCCACGATCAAACCCCCTCGTTCTGGTCGGAGGGCCAGCGTAGGGTGACGGCGGCCCCCGCACGACCGCCCCGCGAGGGCCGACGACGCGACGGGGAGTGACGGGGCGGGGACCCTTGGAGGTGGTACCCATGGCCACGTCGTTCAGCCCGATGCGGACGAGCCACGGGGACGTGGAGATGAGGCTCGCCGACGTCGTGGACGCCGTCACGACCGGCCCGTTGCCGTTCCGGTTCACCGCGTACGACGGCAGCGCGACCGGCCCGGTCGACGCAGCGCTCGGCCTGCACCTGCGGAGCGCGCGCGGCGCCTCCTACGTCGTGACGGCGCCGGGTTCACTCGGACTCGCCCGTGCCTACGTCACCGGCGAGCTCGACATCACCGGCGTCCACCCGGGCGACCCGTACCTGTTCCTCAAGGTGATGGGCGACGGCCTGCACTGGCGCATGCCCGACGCTCGCAGCCTCGGCCGGATCGCCCGCGGCATCGGCCTGTCCAACCTGGTGCCGCCGCCCCCGCCCCCGCAGGAGGCGCTCCCCGACTGGCGCCGGGCGCTCGAGGGCCTGCGGCACTCCAGGCGGCGGGACGCCGAGGCGATCCACCACCACTACGACGTCTCGAACACGTTCTACGAGTACCTGCTCGGCCCCACGATGACGTACACGTGCGCCTGCTACCCCACCGAGACGAGCACGCTCGACGAGGCGCAGACGTACAAGTACGAGCTGGTGTTCCGCAAGCTCGGCCTGAAGCCGGGGCAGCGGCTGCTCGACGTCGGCTGCGGCTGGGGCGGCATGGTCCGGCACGCCGCGCGGCAGGGCGTCAAGGCCGTCGGCGTCACGCTCTCCAGGCAGCAGGCGACCTGGGCGCAGGAGGCGATCCGGCGCGAGGGCCTGCAGGACCTCGCGGAGGTGCGGCACGCCGACTACCGCGACGTCGTCGAGCGCGGCTTCGACGCGGTCAGCTCGATCGGGCTCACGGAGCACATCGGCGTGGCGAACTACCCGGCGTACTTCGCCTTCCTCCGCGACCGCCTCCGCCCGGGCGGCCGGTTACTCAACCACTGCATCACCCGCCCGGAGAACCGCAGCGCCGCCCGGGTGCGGAACGGCTTCATCGACCGCTACGTCTTCCCGGACGGCGAGCTCACCGGATCCGGCAAGATCATCAGCACCATCCAGGACGTCGGCGGCTTCGAGGTGCGGCACGAGGAGAACCTGCGCGAGCACTACGCCCGCACGTGCGCGGCCTGGTGCGCCAACCTCGTCGAGCACTGGGACGAAGCGGTCGAGGAGGTCGGGCTGCCGACCGCGAAGGTGTGGGGCCTGTACATGGCCGGCTCCCGGCTGGGCTTCGAGACCAATGTCGTGCAGCTGCACCAGGTGCTCGCGGTGAAGCTCGACGACAATGGCAAAGACGGCGGCCTTCCCCTGCGGCCGTGGTGGACGCCCTAGCGTCGATCAGAACTTCTCCACCCTGAAGGCTTCATCGCGCACACCGGCTTCCGTGGTGAGGATGAGTCCGCGCCCACGCGCGTAATACTTGTTCTCGGCAGGCGCGGTGGGGTCCAGGAAGTCTGCGTCTTTGGTCACCAGAAGATCGCCGAGAGGCCCTGTCAACGGGGAACTTTCGCTGCCGGTCAGGCTGAGAACTTCGCCGGTGTCCTCGGCGACACCCTTCGCGAACTCCTGGCGGTACTGATCGCCGACGTGTGGATGGGCCGGCATGACGATTCCGGGTAGAGCTCCGTTCACGCCAGCCTCGAATGATCCTGTCGTGACGGTAGATCCGTCCTGGAATTCCTGGGTGTCCTCGCCGAAATACCAGACATTGCCGTCGCGGTCTTGGGCATACCAGTCAAACGTGTCTTCGGTTCTGATGCCGTCGACGCTGACCGTGTCGTGGACGACCACGGTCTTGACGCCCATGATCGTCTTCGTGTCGCGGGTGACCTCGGTCGTCGTCGTTTGGAGACCATCAGGCGTGCGGGCCTGGTAGATCGTCCGGGTGCCCGGAACCATCGGCAGAAAGGAGTTGTCGATCGTCGTCGAGAACGCCGCGGGATCAATCTTCGGCGAATAGGGATCAGTGATCTTCATCGGCGCCGTAGACGACGGCGCCGCCGAGGTGCTGGGACCCGGGGCGGGCGCAGGACTTGCGCCACATGCCGCCATCGACGACACGAGTGACGACGCCAAGCCGATCATTGCGAGCCTGGTTGCCATGCTCACGCATATGATTCTCCGCCTGTTTGGCCGAAAGAGCGCTGAATTACTTTCCTAGCCGCCGTCGATGCGGCGGGCGCCCAGTTCGTTCTGCAGTAGCTCGAGCGCGGCCTCTTCGGGGTCCCGCCGCGGGATGTCGGAGTTTTCGTTGCCGGCCTCGGCCAGCATGCGCTCCTCTTCGTCGCGCTGGACCTGGGTGACTTCGGCACCCGCCGCCGCGGGTGCGGGCGCTTCGGCGCCGGACCCGACCTCGTAGCGCACTTTCAGCCCGACGCCGAGTGCATCCTTGAGCGCTTCCTCGAC
>DASQJO010000022.1:0-8177 GCA_035630955.1 Kineosporiaceae bacterium | reverse complement strand
ACCCCGTTGCCCCGACCGGTGCCGTGGCTAGGCTGCCGCCGTGCCGGTCGACGCGCAGCCGCCCGCCCTCGTACCCGATGAGACGTACGAGGGCGGGGCCTGGTCCGGCGGGGTCCTCGAGGATGTGGACGCCGAGGACGCGACCTTCCTGGAGTGCACCTTCACCGATCTGGCGGTCGCGGAGGGGACCTGGGAGCGGACGTCGTGGCGCGGCGGCGCCCTCGCCGGCGTACGGGTGCTCGGCGGACGGTTCGCGCGGTCGCGGTGGCGCGGCGTGCGGTTCGAGCGGACGGCGCTGTCGGGGTGCGAGCTGCTCGGCGCCTCCCTGCGGGACGTGCGCTTCGACGACGGCATGCTCGACGCCGTCAACCTGCGGGGCGCCACCGTGCAGGACGTGACGTTCTCCGACTGCGTGCTCCGCGACGTCGACCTCGGCGGCGCGAAGCTCGTCGACGTGAGCTTCGCCGGTTGCCGGATCGAGCGGCTCGACCTCTCCAAGGCGGCCCTGACCCGCGTCGACCTGCGCGGCGCCACGTTCCGCCTCGCGCGCGGGTACGACCGGCTCGGCGGCGCCATCCTCGACATCGGCCAGGTGGTCGAGCTGGCCCCGGCACTGGCGACGCAGCTGGGAATCGACGTGCGGTATCCCTAGCCCTGACGCTGGCCGTCGACCTACCCCCACCCCTCCCGCTGATCATGCAAACCGGTCCGATCATGCAACCCGGTCCGATCACGGATCCGGGGCGGATCGGCCGTTCGGCGGTGCGTCCTCGGGCGTCCTGGCGGTCGCCTCCGAGGAGTCGGCGCAGCCGTTGACACCGCCCACCGGCGGTGTAGAGTCGAAGTGTTCGAACACGTGTTCGATCCAAACTCCGGCTGGGATCGCGGCCTGGCCGGGGGGTGGTCCCGGAGCTGGGTGACCTCGACCCCGCCCGCTCCGGGCCATCTGCTCGGCGTGGCCGGGCGGGCGTGGGGAAGCGCCCGTCCGGTCACGTCGATGATGCCTGCCTTCCCCCTCCGGGCGTCACCGTCGTCGCGCTCACGACAGGAGGGGACACCCGCCATGCGTACCTATGCCGACCCCGTGGAGGTCCGCACCCGGGAGGACGAGGACGCCGACACGCCTGCCACCTTCCTGTGGCGCGGCCGGCTGTACGTCGTCCGCGACGTCCTCGGGCACTGGCGCGAGCGCCGGTCCTGGTGGTCCTCACCGGCCGCGCGGCTGGTCCACGGCGTGGGCGGCGAAGGGGAGGACGCCGGTCCGGGCGTCCGCGTCGCCGACCTCGCGGAGGAGCGGGAGGTGTGGCGCGTCAGCGCCTCGCGCGGCCGCTCCTACACCGAGGGGGTCTTCGACCTCTGTCGCGAGCCCGCCGGCTCCGACCCGGTCCCCGAGCCGGAGCAGTCCGCAGCGGTGGTGTCCGAGGCGGCCCCGGGGGACGTCTGGCGCCTCGTCCACGTCGCGGACTGAGCACCGACCGACGTCCATGACCGATCCACCCGGCCGGCCTCCGCAGGAGCCGGACCGGCCCGATCCGCCCCGGGTCGACGCCTCCTCCCGGGAGCCCGCGCCCGACCACCCGCCCGACCCGCTCGACGAGAACCCGCCCGACGAACCCCCGGAGGATCCCGTGACGGCCCCCACACTCACCCGTCCACCCCTGTCACCGGCCGCCCGCGTGCTGCTCGAACGGTCCCGCGCCGGGCTGCTGGCGGCCGCGGCGTCCCGGACCTGCAGCGAGCGGTACCAGGCAGCGCACATGGCGGCCCTGCGCGCGGCCGCCGCCGTGCTCGCCGTCCGCGGCCGGCCGGGATCGCGCGGAGGCCCGCGCAGCGTCTGGGAGGTACTCCCGCGGATCGCCCCCGAGATGGCGGAGTGGGCCTCCTTCTTCGCCGCGACCGCCACTCGCCGGGCCGCCGTCGAGGCCGGCCGCGGCGACGCCGTCACCCCGCGGGAGGCGGACGACCTCCTGCGGGACGCCGAGGCCTTCCACCACGTCGTCGAGGCCTCCTTCGGGCTGCCGTACCAGCAGGTGATGCCCGGCGCCTACCCCGCCTGCATCTGAGCGCGGCGAGACCGGCGTGTCCTTCCCGCACCTGCACGTCTCCTCCGGCTACTCCCTGCGGTACGGCGCGTCCACCCCGTCGGCGCTGGTGGAGGCGGCAGCGGCACAGGGGATGGACACCCTCGCACTGACCGACCGGGACGGGCTGTACGGCGCCGTGAAGTTCGTCCTCGCCTGCCGGGCCGCCGGCGTCGCCCCGGTCCTGGGCGTCGACCTCGCCGTCGAGCCCACGGGGCTCCTCGCCGGGTTGCCGTCGTGGGCGGACCCGACGGCGGCGTCGCGGACGGGACGGACACCGGTGCGGGGCGGGGCGACGGTCGACCCGCGGTTCCCGCGCGTCACGGTCCTGGCCCGAGGTGCGGACCGGTCCGCGGGCCTCGACCCCGGCGCCGGATGGGGGCGGCTGTGCCGGCTCGTCTCGGACACGCACCTGCGGGGTGAGCGGGGCCGGCCGGTGGCGTCGTTCGCGTCGGTGGCCGAGCACGCGGTCGGAACGCCGGGCGGTGCCGGCGCCCTCGTCGTGCTCCTCGGGCCGGACTCCGAGGTGGGCCGTGCGGTGCTGGCCCGCCGCCCCGACGTCGCCCGCGCCGTGCTCGCCCGCTGGGCCGCCGCGCTGCCTCCCGATGCGCTCGCCGTCGAGGTCGTCTGCCACCACGGCCCGCACGGCGCACCGGCCAGCGTCGGTCACGCCGCGCGGATGCTGGAGCTGGCCCGCGAGACCGGCGTCCCGGCCGTGCTCACCAACGCCGTCCGCTACGTCGACGCCCGCGGTGCGCCGACCGCCGACGTCCTCGACGCCGCGCGCCGGCTCGTCCCGCTCGACGAGCGCCACCTCGACCGGGTGAGCGCCGAGGGCGACCTCGCGGGCGCGGGCCGGATGGCCGCGGTCGCGCGGGAGGTGGCCCGTGCGGCGGGCGATCCGGGGGCGGCCGGAACGCTGCTCGCCACCACCGACGCGGTCGCCGCGCGCTGCCGCCTCGACCCCCAGGGCGACCTCGGGCTGGACTCCGTGCACCTGCCGGAGGACCACGTCCTGGGACTGGACCGGGGCGAGGCCGACCTGCGGCTCCGCAAGAACTGCGAGTTGCACATCGACCGCCTCTACCCGGGTGCGTCGGCCTCGGAGCTGGAGACGATCGACATCCGGCTCGACGAGGAGCTCGACACCATCCGCAAGCTCGGCTTCGCCTCCTACTTCCTCACCGTCGAGAACGTCTGCGGTGTCATCAAGGATCTCGGCGTCCGGGTGGCGGCCCGCGGGTCCGGTGCCGGCAGCCTGGTCAACTACCTGCTCGGGATCTCCGGCGTCGACCCGCTGCGCTACGGGCTGCTCATGGAGCGCTTCCTCACCCCGCTGCGGATCGCCCTGCCCGACATCGACCTCGACGTCGAGTCCGCCCGCCGCACCGAGGTGTACGAGGCGATCCTCGAGCGCTTCGGCGCCGAGCGCGTCGCCTGCGTGTCGATGATGGACACCTACCGCGTCCGGCACGCGATCCGTGACGTCGGCGCCGCGCTCGGCCTGCCGCCCGGCGAGATCGACGTCATCGCCAAGTCGTTCCCGCACATCCGGGCCCGCGACGTCCGGCACGCGCTCGCGGAGCTGCCCGAGCTCCGCGCGTCGGGCATCGCCTCCTCGCGGCTGAGCGTGCTCTTCGACCTCGTCGAGTCGCTCGACGGCCTGCCCCGGCACGTCGCGCTGCACCCCTGCGGGGTGCTCATCTCCGACGCGAGCCTGCTCGACCGCACTCCCGTCGAGGCTAGCTGGCTGGGGTTCCCGATGAGCCAGTTCGACAAGGACGACGTCGAGCAGATGGGGCTGCTCAAGCTCGACGTCCTCGGCATCCGGATGCAGTCCGCGATGGCGTACGCCGTCCAGGAGATCGAGCGGGTCGACGGCGCGGACGCCGTCCGCGCGGGCGAGCACGACCCGCAGGCGCCCTACCTCGACGCGGCGTCGGGGAGGATCGACCTGGACGCCGTCCCGCACGACGACGAGGCGACCTATCGGCTCATCCGGACCGCGCACACCCTCGGCTGCTTCCAGATCGAGTCGCCGGGGCAGCGCGAGCTCGTCGGCAAGTTCGGCCCCGAGCGGTTCCTCGACCTCGTCATCGACATCTCGCTGTTCCGCCCGGGACCGGTGAAGTCGGACATGGTCACGCCGTTCCTGCGCGCGAGGCAGGGCTGGGACGAGCCCGACTACCTGCACGAGCGGCTCAAGGACGCTCTCGAGCCCACCGCCGGCGTCGTCGTCTTCCACGAACAGGTCCTCGAGATCATCCATGCGATGACGAACTGCGGCCTCGCCCAGGCCGACGAGGTCCGGCGGACCCTCGGCAGCCGCGAGGGCCAGCTCGAGGTCGAGGAGTGGTTCCGCCCGGTCGCCCGGCGGCAGGGCTTCGACGAGGCGACGATCGACCGGGTCTGGGAGGTTCTCAAGGCCTTCGCCTCGTTCGGCTTCTGCAAGGCCCACGCCGCGGCGTTCGCGCTGCCGACGTACCAGTCGGCGTGGCTCAAGGCGCACCACCCGGCCGCGTTCCTCGCCGGCGTCCTCACCCACGACCCCGGGATGTATCCCAAGCGGCTGATCCTCGACGACGCGCGCAACCTCGGGATCGCCGTCCTCCCGCTCGACGTCAACGAGTCCGGCTCCACGTACAAGGTCGAGAAGGTGACGTGGTGGGACGAGCCGCCGCCCCGCGTCCTGGAGCAGGTCGGCGACCAGGTCGGCGACCCGCGCACCCGCCCGCCCCGTGAGCGGCCGCACCCCGACCTGCCCGACGGCCGGGCCTACGGCATCCGGCTGTCGCTCGCCGACGTCAAGGGCATCACCGAGGCGGAGGTCGAGCGCATCGTGGCCGGCCGGCCGTACCACTCGCTGGCGGACTTCTGGCACCGGGCGGGGGTGTCCCGCCCCGTGGTGGAACGGCTCGTCGTCGCCGGCGCCTTCGACACCCTCTACGGCCTCGGGTCCCCGGCCCCGGTCCGGCGGCGGGGGAAGGTGACCCGGCGCGACCTGCTGCTCCAGGTGGCCGAGCTCGACCGCTGGACCCGGGCGGCGACCCGCGCAACCGGAGGGCGCACGCCGCGCCGCCCTCCCGGAGCCCGCGTGATCTCCGAACCGGCCGTCGAGGGGGTCCGGGAGGCGGCCGCGCGGCAGTCGCAGGCAGCTCTCCCGGTCACGCCGGCGGAGCTGCGGCCCGTGCAGCTCGTCCTGGACCTCGGCGACGCGCCGGACGAGACGGTCCCCGCGGGCCTGGCGGAGATGACGGGTGCCGAGCGCGTCCGCGCGGAGCTCGAGGTGCTCGGGCTCGACGCGAGCCGTCACGTGCTCGACTTCTACACGCCGCTGCTCGACGCCCTGGGTGTCACATGGTCGAAGGACCTGCTGCGCCGGCGCAGCCGCTCGGACCTGCTCGTGGCCGGCGTCAAGGTCGCGACCCAGACCCCGCCGATCCGGTCCGGACGCCGGGTCGTCTTCCTCACCCTCGACGACGCCACCGGCCCGGTCGACGCCACGTTCTTCGAGGACGTCCAGGGCCCCTACGCCGCGACCGTGTTCCACTCCTGGCTGCTCGTCGTCCGCGGTGAGCTGCGCCGGACCGGCCCGCGCGGCGTCAGCCTGCGCGCAACCGGCGCGTGGGAGCTGCCCGTGCTCTGGGACGCGTGGACCGCCGGCGGCATCGACGAGGTCCGCGCCCTGCTCGAGACCGCCCCGGGCTGGAACGGCGCGACCGAGGGCGCGGTCAGCGGCGCCGCGGCGAGCCGGTCCTCCCGTCCGGTGCTCGCCCGCCCGCCCGTGAGCGATCTCGGCGGTGGCATCAACCCGCCGTACGACCGCGCGGCGGAGGAGGCCGCCAGCGGTCTGCCGGTCGGCGACCGCGAGCCCGACGGGTCCGGGCGCGGACGGGCCGGCGGCATGGGCGGCGGAGCGGTGTACCGGCGGGTGTTCATCGATTACGCGACGGGCTACCGGCAGTCCCCGTACGCCGACGTCGGGACGCCCGGCGACCCGACCCGCGAGACCCGGCGCATGGCGGCCGCTGAGACCTCGCAGGAGCGGGCTGACCAGCGGCAGCGCCGCGGCGACCCGCCGCGCAAGCTGTGGCACGCGAGCCCCGGGAGCTCCGGCCGGTGACCTCTCCCTCCCGCGCCGCCCTCGTCGACGGGGATCGGGTGCAGGCGGGTGAGCGCCGCGACGAGGAGGCCGACGTGTCGGTGCCCGTCGCTAGGGTGGGCCCGTCCGCAGCGCTCCTTCGTCCTCCAGGAGATCCGTCGTGTCCGACGACCCCGTGCGTCGCTGGGCCACCCGCGCCGACCCGCGCCTGGCGGTCCGGACCGCGGTCGTGCGGGAGACCCTCGACGCCCTGCTCGCCGAGCACGCCGCGGCCGTCGGCCGTCCGGAGCTCCAGGTCGTCGACGTCGGCGGCGGCACCGGTGGCTTCGCCGTTCCCCTGGCGGAGCTCGGGCACAGCGTCACCGTCGTCGACCCCAGTCCCGACGCGCTGGCCGCGCTCCAGCGCCGGGCCGCGGACGCCGGGGTCGGCGGCCGCGTCCGGGCCGAGCAGGGGGACGCCGGTGCACTCGCCGCGGTCGTGGGGGCGGCCTCGGCCGACCTGCTCCTGTGTCACGGCGTTCTGGAGTACGTCGACGACCCCAAGGCCGCCGTGCTCGACATGCTCGAGGTGCTCCGCCCCCAGGGACTCGTCAGCCTGCTCGTCGCGCAACGGCTCGGCGCCCTGCTGGCCAGGGCCCTCTCCGGGCGGTTCGGCGCCGCCCGGCGCGTCCTGGAGGACCCGCTCGGTCGCAGCGGTCCGGACGACCCGATGCCCCGCCGGTTCGACCGGGCGTCCCTGCTCGCCCTGTTCGAGGCCGAGCCGGTGCGGCTCCGGGCGGTCCACGGCGTCCGGCTCGTCACCGACCTGCTCCCCGGCGCCCTCGTCGACGGTGACGTCGAGGCCGGTCAGGCCCTGCTCGAGCTCGAACGCGCGGCGAGCGGGCATCCCGAGCTCGCCGCCGTCTCCGCGCAGCTCCACGTCGTCCTGCAGCGCGACGGCACGTCCTCCTGACGGCGGCGAGGAGGTGGGTGCATGAGCCGGCGCCAGCTCGACCGCCTCGGCGGTGCCGACGACGCGCTGTCGGGTGACGACGACGGCTGCACGATCCTGCACGTCGACATGGACGCCTTCTACGCGTCGGTCGAGCTCATCGACCGGCCGGACCTACGAGGCCGGCCGGTCGTCGTGGGAGGCGGCGGGAGCCGCGGCGTCGTTCTCTCGGCGACGTACGAGGCGCGTGCCTTCGGGGTGCACTCGGCCATGCCGATGGGGCGGGCGCGCCGGCTGTGCCCGCAGGCCGTCGTCGTCGAGCCGCAGCACGGCCGCTACAGCGAGGTCTCCCGCGGTGTCATGGAGATCTTCCGGTCGATCACGCCCTACGTGGAGCCGCTCAGCCTCGACGAGGCGTTCCTCGACGTCGCGGGCGCCGTCCGCAGGTTGGGGAGCCCGGCGGCCATCGCGACCCTCATCCGCAACCGCGTCGCCGACGAGCAGCAGATCACGTGCTCGGTCGGCGTCGCCGCCACGAAGTTCGTCGCCAAGCTGGCCTCCGGCCGGGCCAAGCCCGACGGTCTGCTCGTCGTCCCCCGCGACGAGACCGTCCCGTTCCTCCACGGGCTCAGCGTCGGCGCGTTGTGGGGCGTGGGGGAGCGGACCGAGGAGGTGCTGGCCCGGCTCGGGCTGCGGACCGTCTCGGACATCGCCCACACCCCGGTGGACACCCTCAAGCGGGCTCTCGGTGACGCGGTCGGCGGCCACCTCCACGAGCTCGCGTGGGGCCGCGACCCGCGCAAGGTCGTTCCCGAGCAGGTCGAGAAGAGCATCGGCGCCGAGGAGACCTTTCCCCGCGACGTCGACGACCCCGAGGTCGTGCTGCGCGAGATCCTGCGTCTGTCCGAGCGGGTCGCCGCACGGCTCCGGTCGAACGACGCGGTCGGGCGCACGGTCGTGCTCAAGGTCCGCTTCGCCGACTTCACGACGATCACGAGATCGCGCACGCTGCCGGAGCACACCGACGTCGGGCGGGTCGTCTACGCGACCGCACGCGACCTCT
>DASQJO010000021.1:0-8471 GCA_035630955.1 Kineosporiaceae bacterium | reverse complement strand
GGGCTCGCCGCCGCCGCTGACCTTCGTCGCCGACAGGCCCCCGCACGGCGCTCGCCGTCGACGCGGATCCTCGTCGCCGAGCTGAGCGACGACGACATCGTTCGGTGTGGGCAGATCGTCGTCACGTCCGCAGCCCGCACGGTGGTGGACTGCGCTCGCTCCCTCCCGCCACGTGACGCCCTCGCGATCGCGGACGCAGCGGTCCGGCGCGAGCTGGCGACGAGCGCGCAGCTCGCCTCGGCGGTCGACCGGCTGCAGGGTCGCCCGGGAGCAGTCCTGGCTCGGCGCGTACTGGCGCTGTGCGACCCGCGACGCGAGACGCCGTTGGAGTCCTGGTCCGCCTGGACCTTCCAGGAGCTCGACGTCCCGACGCCGTTGTGGCAGGCGACCCTGTGCGACGAGGACGGCGCCTTCCTCGGCCGGCCTGACGGCTGGTGGGAGTCCGGGGTCGCCGGGGAGGCGGACGGCCGGGCCAAGTACCGCCTCGCGGCACTCGAACGTGGAGGCCTCACCGGCGAGTCCCTCGCTCAGGTGCTCGACGACGAGCGGGCGCGCGAGCTGCGACTGCGCCGCGCGGGCGTCGTGGTCGTCCGATGGTCGGCCGATGACGTCCTCGTCCCGGCCAGGGCCTCGGCGCTCGCTCGGGACCTTCGGAGGCAGATCGCGCGAGGCGGCGACTTCCGCGGGAAGGTGGTGCTGCTGTGATCGCCTGCTCAGGCGTCGAGCAGCCAGTCGGGCAGGCGGTCGTAGCCGTAGGAGCGCAGCAGCGCGGCGAGGTCGCGGTTCGCCCGCGCGTAGAGGGCCTGGACGCGGTTGCGGTCGCGGTCCGGCTGTCTCGGCGTGCCGAGGCGCTCGCCCACGGGGTCGGCCGTGACGGCGGCCGCCGACCGCTGCGCCAGCGGCCAGAGCCTGCCCACGACGGTCGCCAGGGTGGAGCGCGGCGCCGGCGGGCAGGCCGCCTCGGCCTCCGCGGCGTCGTGCGCCGACGGGGGCAGCTCGTCGGGGTCCAGCCCGAGCCACCGGACGGCGTCCGCGAGCTCGCGCGCCGGGTCGACGGCCAGGTGCTCGGCGAAGACCACGCGGACGCGCCCCGCGAAGGTATCCAGCCATGCGGGCAGGTGCTCGGCGTAGAAGCCGGAGCCGAGGGTGCGGAAGTAGCGATTGGCCTCGAACCGGTCGCTGCCGCCTGCGCGCAGCGCGAGACAGCGGTCGACGAAGGTCTCGTAGGGCATCGCGGCGGGGAGCCGGCCACGCCGGACCTTGTCCGCGTAGCTCGTCCACAGCCGCTGCGCCGGGTCGCGCAGGAGCAGCAGCACCCGGACGTCGGGCAGGTCGCGGGCGACGGCGGCGACGAGGGCGTGGCCGCCGTCGAAGTACACCGGGGAGCTCTCGAGCCGGTAGCGCTCGCCGTCCCAGCCGGCGAAGTGCCGGTCGTAGTCCTCGAGCGGGGCCTCGACGTCCAGCCCGTAGCGCAGCGGCGTGAAGCGGTCGATCCGCCGCGGCGACGGCAGACACACCTGGGGATGTCGGCCGAGGCCGGAGGCGAGCGTCCCGGCGAGGCTGTGGCTGACCCCGGCGAGCAGCAGGTTGGCCGCCCGGGTCGGCACCGACGGCGCGGGCGGGTCCACGCGCCGGACGACGACCTCGGCGGGTGTCCGGCGCGGCCGGCGCGCGTGCGCCCGGGAGGACAGCGAGGGCAAGGAGGCCGTCATCGGCGAGTCCGTTCCGCGGTGCCCGGACGCGCGGCCCCGAGTCGCGCCCGTTCAGACATCCGCTGTTTCACCACTGTTCGAATTGGAACAGTGACAGCCTGTTACGACTTCACCTCCGCGTCCAGAGGAGTCGGCAACCTCCGGCGCCCGGAGCGCAAGTCCGACCGATCGACCGCGTTTCGGATCCGGCGTTCGACGGATGGCGCACCGCGAGGAGAGCGCAACCCCTGGTCGCCGCCGCCCGATTCCTGCCAGGATGCGGCAACGATCGTTTACGGGGGCGGGATGACCGCGAGCAGTTCGGGGAGGGACGACGGACCGGGCCCGACGGCGCCGCCGGCAGCCAGGGTCACGGCCCGGTTGCTGCGCGCCTGCGTCGAGGAGGTGACGGTCGAGGAGTTCCGGATCGGGGACTTCCGCGTCGAGCGCGACGCTGCGCTCGGCCGCCAGCTGCTCTTCCTGCTCACCAACGAGGAGTGGCTGCGCAGGACCAGCGAGCACCTGGAGATCCAGCGGGTCCGCGTGGTCGACACCGAGGTGCTCGTCGACGTCGACCTCTCGCTCGTCACGCCCGCCGCGCTCGAGGGACGTCGGCAGGTCTGGCTCCCGATCCTCGCCGTCCCGCCGCCGCAGGAGGGCCTGGTCAGCGACCCGGTCACGAGCCTGGAGGTGACCGACGCGGCGGGGGCGCGGGTGTTCAAGCTCCCGCAGTCGGAGGTGCAGCGCCGCTTCGCCGCCGCCTACGCCGAGATCGTCCTCGCCCGGCTGCCGGCCGACCGGACGGACCCGGACGCCCGTGCGCCGCGCGACGAGCTCGTCCTGCTGGCCGCGGCCGTGCGCCGGCTGCTCGCGGCCGGCCTGGCCGGCAACGCCCCGCTCGGCGACACCTTCGCGACCTCGCCGGACGGCCCCGACGCCCTCCTGCCGCGGATCGACACCGGCCGCGCCCGCGCCGAGGAGCGGCTGGCCGAGGCGCGCTCCACGCTGCTCGCCGCGTTCGACGCGGACGCCGCGCGCCGGCAGCCCCTGGTCGCGTCGCGCCTGCTGGAGATGCTCGACGCGCTCGTCGGCGCAGTCCACGTCGTCGTCCCCGCCGACCCGGCGGCCGGACCGACCTCCTTCTCCGTGCGGCTGCCCGGGCGCAGGCTCCGGCAGGTCCGCCGGCGCTGGCGGCTGGCACCACGCGCCCGGCTGCGCATCGCGCTGCTGGCCGCGTCGGGTCACTCCGACCGGATCGTGCGCCTCACGCTGCCCGAGGGGATCGCCGCGGTGGGGTCGACCCTGCCGGACGACGACGCGCCGCCGGCCCGGATCGAGGTGCTCGCGCCGCGCCCGGTGGTGGAGCTCCACGCGCTCGTCGAGCAGGTGCTCGACCCGGCCACGGACGCCGGTTCCTGGGTGCAGCGGCGGCTCGCGAGCCTCGCCGTCGACAAGGTCGAGGCCGTGCTCGAGCTCCTCGGCCACTACCTCGTGCCCGCCGAGGGGGACGACGAACCCGCCACCCGCGAGCTCGCCCACCGCCTGCGTGACCTGCGCACCGGCCTGCTCGACGTCGTCACGCCGGCCGAGTCCGACCTCGCCGGGCCGACCGCCTCGCTCCGCGAGGCCTGGGCGGGCGGCTCCTGGCTGCCGGACCGGCTGCGCCGCCGGCTCGCGGTCAACACCGCGACCCCCGGCGTCGTCCACCTGCGGGCGACCATGGTCGAGGGATCCGCGCAGCGCGCCCGTACCGTCGACGCCCGGCTCGACCTCGAGATCGCGGTGGCCGACTCGACCGTGCTCGACACGGCGCGGGACATCAACCTCATCAACGCCGCCCTGCTCGTGCTGGTCACCGGCGTCCTGCTGCTGAGCGGCACCCGCAACGTCGACCTGCAGACGCTCGCGACCGTCCTCACGCTGTTCCCCGCGGTGCAGGCCGCGCGTATCGGCCGGCCCGACCGCTCGACCGTCCGAGGGCTGCTGGCCCAGCCGACGTACGTGCTCAGCCTCGCGACCGTGCTGCCGCCGCTCTTCCTGGCGGCGGCCGTGGCGATCGTCCGGCCCGCGCCCGGCCTGCAGGCGCTCGCCGTCGCCTGCACGGCGGCCCAGCTCGGCCTGCAGGTGCTGCTGCGCCGACGGCCCAGCGAGCCCGACCAGGCACCCGTGGCGGACCGGCACCGGCGGGTCGCCCTGCTGCTCACCACGGACACCGCGCCGGACCTCAGCCGGCTCGACACGCTGCGCGGCACCTGGTGCCGCGAGCTCGTCGCCGACGCCCTCCTGCTCGGCCGTCAGGCGTCGGCGTGGGTGACCGCCGTCCCCGACGAGCCCGGGGTCTTCGGCCAGGTGCTCGAGGACGTCCCACGCGGCACCCTGCACGGCCTGCTGCACGCGACCTGCGACGGACGCGCGATCACCTTCACGGTCGTCGGAGCGGCGCCGTCGACGGTGACGGCGACGGCTGGAGCGGCCGGGCACCACACCGGCCACGCCGTCCGGCCGGGATCGATCCGCGCCGTCCGGCTCGATCCTGGGCGGCTGGCCGCGGTGGACCCGCCGGCGTGGGTGATCGAGATCCTCCTCGCGACGCCGACCGGCTCGCTCGGCCGCACCGACCCCGAGCAGCACCCCCTGCTCGCGATCTGCCGGGCGGCCGCGGCCGAGGGCTTCCCGGTGCTGTTCGTCCAGATGCCCACGCCCGCGCCGACCCGGGGCCCGGGCGACCACGAGTGGCTGCGGGTCCGCGTCGGCGTCCCCTTCGTGCCGCCCGGCGCGCTGGAGGGCTCCGCGGGACTCCCGGGACTGCGCCGCTTCCTCGTCGCGGTCGACGCCCTGCGCACCAGTGCCGGCATGCGCCGCCCGCTGCACGTGTACGCCGTTCCCGAGCTCGCGACCTACGAGGCGAGCCAGACCGCTCCCGACGAGGCGGGCGGTCGCCCGGTGACCGGCCGCGACCTCTCGCTGGTCACGGCGGCGGGCGTGGACGCCGGAGTGCGCTTCGGCCGGCCGCTCGTCGTGTGCGCGACGGCGCGCGCGGGCCTGCTCGCCGACATCCTCGGCGCGATCGCGTCCACCGGTGCGCGCCTGGTCGGCGGGACCGTCGCCGTGCTGCACGGGACGACCGTCGTCGTCCTGACGGTCGCCGAGGCGGGCCTGCCGTCCTCGCCGCTGGGCGAGCACGTCCGTCAGGCGCTCGCCGCCACGGACGACGTCCAGGTGCCGCTCGACACGGACGACCCGACCGTGCTCCCCCGCTCACCCCGTCGCCCGGCCGAGGGCTGTCTCGTGCGGCTCAACGTCCGGGTGCCCTACCGCCCGCAGCGGCTGCGCTCGGTGCTCGTCTCGCTGGACGAGGCCGTCCGGGGCCGGGGTGCCTCCGGGGACGGCCGGGACGGCGGAGACGGCCGGCCCCTGCACGTGTGGTCGGCGCTGTTCCGGGTCGTCGAGGGGCGGTCGCTGCAGGGCCGGCTCGTCGCGCGGCTGGCGACGGTGCCGCCGTGGACGACGGCCGACCTCGACGGGCGCAGCGAGCCGGCCGCCGAGCTCGCCGGTGCCACCGCCCTCGAGGACGACCCCGTCGTCACGGTCGAGGTGCTGAGGACCGTGATGTCCGTGGCCCCCCTGGAGGTCGACAGCGCGCGGATCCCCGCCCCGGCCGCCCCGTCGGCGACTCCGCCCGCGACGGCCGCGCCCGCAGGTGTGACGCTGCGCCGGACGGGTATCGATCGGCCATGACCACCGCAGAGATGATCAAGAGTCACCCCGACCTCGCGCTCGACCCCGACGCGCTCGTCACCTGCATCGACGCGGCACGTCAGGCGCAGACGGCCGCCATCGCCTGCGCGGACGCCGACCTCGCCGAGGACGACGTCGCCGCCATGCGGACCTGCATCCGCCGCTGCCTGGACGCCGCCGACGTGGCCTCGACCACCGCGGCCGTGCTCTCGCGTCAGGTGGCCATGGACCTCGGCCTCGTCCGGGTCGTGCTCGAGGCGTGCGCGGTCGCCGCGAAGCGCTGCGCGGTCGAGTGCGAGCTGCACGCCGACATGCACGAGCACTGCCGGGTCTGCGCGCAGGCGTGCGGCGACCTCTACGCGGCGAGCCGCACGCTGCTCGAGACGCTGCGCGACGAGGGCGTCCCGCAGCCGGACGAGCGCTAGTCAGAGCTCGCCGACGGAGGTCACGCGGACGACGGCCTCGCCGGCCTCGTCGCTCGCCGCGAGGTCGACGTCCGCGGAGATCCCCCAGTCGTGGTCGCCCGTGGGATCGTCGAGGATCTGCCGCACCCGCCACAGCCGCTCGCCGGCCGGAACGCCCTCGGGGTTTTCGTCGAGCACGAAGTACTGGGGGCCGCGGGCGTCCGGACCGGTGCCGATGTCCCCGTGCTCGGCGTAGTACGCCTCGAGCGCGTCCTCCCAGGCGTCGGCATCCCAGCCCGCCTCGGCGTCCAGCTCGCCGAGCTCGTCGTAGGCGCCCGGCTCGGACCGGGCGAGCGCCGCCAGCTCGACCCGGCGGAACAGGGCGTTCCGGACGAGCACCCGGAACGCCCGCCGGTTCGCCGTCACCGGCGGAGGTCCGCTCTCGCTGCGCCCCGACGCGGCCGCGGCGTCCGGAGCACCTCCCCCGCCGGCGCGCAGCGCCTCCCACTCCTCGAGCAGGCTGGAGTCGACCTGCCGGACGAGCTCGCCCAGCCACTCGGTGAGGTCCTCGAGCTCCTCGGTGCGCGCCTGCTCCGGCACGGTCCGCCGCAGCGCCCGGTAGGCGTCCGCGAGGTAGCGCAGCACGAGCCCCTCGCTGCGGGCGAGCCCGTAGAACCGCACGAACTCGCCGAAGGACATCGCCCGCTCGAACATGTCCCGCGCCACGGCCTTCGGCCGCACCTCGTGGTCGGCGACCCACGGGTGGCCCCGCCGGTACATCTCGTAGGCGGCCTCGAGCAGCTCGACGAGCGGCTTCGGGTACGTCACGGACTCCAGGAGCTCCATGCGCTCCTCGTACTCGACGCCGTCGGCCTTCATCCGCGCGACCGCCTCGCCGCGGGCCTTGAACTGCTGCGCCGCGAGCACCTGCCGCGGGTCGTCGAGCGTCGACTCCACGACCGAGAGCACGTCCAGCGCGTACGTCGGCGAGTCGCGGTCCAGCAGCTCCATCGCCGCCAGCGCGAACGGCGAGAGCGGCTGGTCGAGCGCGAAGTCGGGCTGCAGGTCGACCGTCAACCGCACGAGCCGCCCGTCGGCGTCCGGCTCCGCGAGGCGCTCGACGACGCCCGCGGCCAGCAACGCGCGGTAGATCGCGATCGCCTGCCGGATGTGCCGGCGCTGCGCCGCGCGGTCCTCGTGGTTGTCCTCGAGCAGGTGCCGGACGGCGGCGAAGGCGTCCCCGGGCCGGGCGATGACGTTGAGCATCATCGCGTGGCTGACCCGGAAGCTCGAGGTCAGCGGCTCGGGGTCGGACGCCTCGAGCCGCTCGAAGGTGCTCCGGCTCCACGACACCGAGCCCTCCGGAGCCTTCTTCCGGACCACCTTGCGGCGCTTCTTCGGGTCGTCGCCGACCTTGGCCAGCAGCCGCTCGTTGTCGATCTCGTGCTCGGGCGCCTGGACGACGACGGTGCCGGCGGTGTCGAAGCCGGCCCGGCCGGCCCGCCCGGCGATCTGATGGAACTCGCGGGCCCGCAGGTGCCGCTGCCGCTGGCCGTCGTACTTCGAGAGCGCGGTGAGGACGACCGTGCGGATCGGCACGTTGATGCCGACGCCGAGGGTGTCGGTGCCGCAGATGACCTTCAGCAGACCGGCCTGGGCGAGCTGCTCGACCAGCCGCCGGTACCTCGGCAGCATGCCGGCGTGGTGGACGCCGATCCCGTGCCGCACCAGCCGGGAGAGCGTCCTGCCGAACCCGGACGAGAACCGGAACGACCCGATGGCGGCCGCGATCGCGTCCCGCTCGGCTCGCGTCGCGACCTGGATGCTCGTGAGCGCCTGCGCCCGCTCCAGCGCAGCGGCCTGGGTGAAGTGGACGACGTAGACCGGCGCCTGCCCGGTCTGGAGCAGCTCCTCGATCGTCTCGTGGATCGGGGTGGTGGCGTAGGAGAAGAACAGCGGCACCGGCCGCTCGGTGTGGGCGACGACGGCGGTGGGGCGCCCGGTCCGCCGCGTCAGGTCGGCCTCGAAGCGCGAGACGTCGCCGAGCGTGGCCGACATGAGGAGGAACTGCGCGTTGGTCAGCTCGAGGATCGGCACCTGCCACGCCCACCCGCGGTCGGGCTCGGCGTAGAAGTGGAACTCGTCCATCACGACCTGGCCGACGTCGGCGTCCGCGCCCTGCCGCAGCGCGAGGTTGGCCAGCACCTCGGCCGTGCAGCAGATGACCGGGGCGGTCGGGTTCACGCTCGCGTCCCCGGTGAGCATGCCGACCCGCTCGGCGCCGAAGAGGTCGACCAGCGCGAAGAACTTCTCCGACACGAGGGCCTTGATCGGTGCCGTGTAGACGGTCCGGCGTCCCTGGGCCACGGCGGCGAAGTGGGCCCCCGCGGCGACCAGGCTCTTCCCGGACCCCGTCGGCGTCGCGAGGACGACGTTCGCGCCCGTGAAGAGCTCGATGAGCGCCTCCTGCTGGGCCGGGTACAACTCGATCCCGCGGGCGGAGCACCAGGCCGTGAAGGCCTCGTACAGCGCGTCGGCGTCCGGGCCCGCGGGGCTCGAGCTGTCGGGCAGGAGCGCGGCCAGGGAGCCGCTCCCCCCGGCCTTGGTCATACCGGTAGTCACCGGAGGGTCACTGGAG
>DASQJO010000020.1:0-7226 GCA_035630955.1 Kineosporiaceae bacterium | reverse complement strand
GCACCCTTCCTGCGCCTGCAGGCACCGTTGGTGTGGACGACGCTCGTCCTCACCCTGCACGAGGACGGCCGCGCCGAGGTCGACCTGCCCGGCGCCAGCCCGTTCCCCCGGCACTGGGTCTACGACGAGCACGGGGAGCTCGTCCTCAAGACCGGCCTCACGGACTACAGCGGCTGGATGCGGCAGCCCTCGCACGCCAGCACGCCGTGGGGCGACGAGGACTCCCCCGCCGTCGTCACCGCTGCCGAGACCGCGCTGGAGCGCGAGCTCTCCCGGGTGCTGATGAGCGGGAGGCCGATGATCCGCAAGCTCGCCGCGGGCGACGTGCTGGCCCGGCAGGGATCGGCGGGGGACGCCCTCTACCTGCTGCTCGACGGCGTGGTCACGGTCGAGGTCGACGGGGAGCCGCTGGCCGACGTCGGGCCCGGCGCGGTGCTCGGCGAGCGCGCGCTGCTCGAGGGCGGGCGCCGGACGGCGACCCTGACGGCCGCGACAGCGATCCGGGTCGCGGAGGCGCCGGCGGACGCCGTCGACGTGGACGCGCTGCGGCAGCTCTCCGAGGGCCACCACCGCGAGGACGAGGGCGCCACGGTCACCCCGGCGGCGCAGGCCGCTCCGTGAGGCTGCTCCCGCTCGGGGTCCGCGGCTCGACCCCGGCGCCGGGCGCGCAGTTCGTCCGCTACGGCGGTCACACCAGCGCGGTCGCGGTGCTCGGCGACGGCGAGGCCGTCCCGCGGCTCGTCCTCGACGCCGGGACCGGGCTCCGGGACCTGCCCGGGCTCCTCGGCGGCGAGCCGTTCCGCGGCGCCATCGTGCTCACCCACCTGCACTGGGACCACGTGCAGGGGCTGCCCTTCTGCCCCGCCGTGGACCGGCCGGACGCCGTGGTCGAGCTGTTCGTCCCGGGACCCTGGGACGCCGCGAGCACGGCTGCGGACGCCGAGGCGCTGCTGGCGCGGGCGATGTCGCCGCCGCACTTCCCCATCGGCCCCGACGGGCTGCAGGGCCGCTGGCGGTTCCTCCCCGCCGGTACGCCGGCGACGGTGGGGGATGCGAAGGTCACCGGGCATCCCGTCGCCCACAAGGGCGGGGTCACCCTCGGCGTCCGGGTCGAGCTGGACGGCGCGAGCCTCGCCTACCTGCCCGACCACGCGCTGACCGGCGGACGGGTGGGCCCGCGGACGGCCGAGCTCGTCGAGGGCGTCGACCTGCTCCTGCACGACGGCCAGTTCACGGCGGCGGAGCGGCGCACGGCGGACGCGTACGGGCACGCCACCGTCGAGGCGGTGCTTCGTCTCGCGGACGAGGCCGGCGTCGGGCGGCTGGTCCTCACCCACCACGCACCCGCCCGCACGGACGAGCAGCTCGACGCCCTCGCCGCCCGGCACCGAGCGACCCCGGCCGGTCGGCCGGTGACCTTCGCACGCCAGGGCGAGCCGATCGAGGTCGAGGTCCCCCTGCACGCGGCCGCCAGGTGACGAGCCCGCGATGACGGTCCTGCGCGCCCTCGGCGGCAACCGGAGTCTGATCCGGGTCGCCCTGGGGTACGCGCTCTTCATCCTCACCGAGTACGCGGTGTGGATCGCCATGCTCGTGTACGCCATCGGCCGGGGCGGCGCGACCGCCGGGGGCTGGATCGCCGTCGCCCAGCTCGTGCCCGCCGCCGTGGTCGCCCCGCTGGCGGCTCGCACGGCGACGAGACGATCACCGGTCCGGCTGCTCACCGCGGGCTACGTCCTGCAGGGGGCCGGGATGGGGGCGACCTGCTGGGCGGTCGTCGCCGACCGTCCGCTGCTCGCCTACGGGGCCGCCGTCGCCGGCTCCGCCGCGGTGACGACGACCCGGCCGGCACAGGCGTCGCTCGTGCCGTCGCTGGTGGAGGACGTCGATCAGCTCACCGCCGCGAACGTGCTGCTCGGCTGGATCGAGTCGCTCGGGATCGTCGCGGCGGGCCTGCTCGTCGGCGTCCTCGTGGGCCTGGGCGGCACCGCGCCCGTGTTCGGCGTGTCGAGCGCGCTCGCCGCGGTGGCGGCGGCGCTCGTGGCCGGCCTGCGCGCACCCGCCCTGGGTGGGGTGGGCGCCGTCCGCCGTGCTCGTCCGAGCCCGGGAGGGGAGGGCCCGCGCGGGCACGGCGGATGGCGGCCGATCGGAGCGGTGCTGACCGCGCAGGGCGTCGTCATCGGCGCCCTCGACCTGCTGCTGGTTCTCCTCGCGGTCGACGTCCTGCAGCGGCCGCCCGCCTGGGCGGGGTACCTGAACCTGGCCTTCGGGCTGGGCGCCGTGCTGAGCGGGGGCCTCGCGGCGCTGCTCGTGGGCCGCCGGCTCGCGCCGCCCGTCCTGGGGTCCGCGCTCCTGCTGGGAGCCGCGCTCGCCGCGCTGGCCGCCGAGCCCGGCGTGGCGGGCACGGTGGTGCTGCTCGCCGTCGCGGGTGCGAGCCGCTGCCTGCTCGACGTCGGCGCACGCACGCTGCTGCAGCGCACCGTGCCCACCGAGGCACTCGCCACGATCTTCGGGTGGGTGGAGGGACTCACGATGGCGGGGCTCGCCGCCGGCGCCCTGCTCGTGCCCCTGCTCGTCGGGCTCGCCGGCAGCTCGGCGGCGCTCCTGGGCGTCGCCGCCGTCCTGCCGGTCGTCGCGCTCGCCGGTGCCCGGGGGCTGCTCCGGCTCGACGACGCGCCCGTGCCCGTCGTCCAGATCGGCCTGCTCCGCTCGCTGCCGCTGTTCGCGGAGCTGCCCCCACCGGCGATCGAAGGTCTGGCCCGCGCGCTGCGCCCCGTCGAGCTGCGGGCCGGCGACGTGCTCCTCCGCGAGGGGGAGCCGGGCGACGCCTTCTACGCGGTGGCCCGCGGCGAGCTGGAGGTCCTGCGGGGCGGCGAACGCGTGCGGATGTGCCGGCGGGGCGACGGAATCGGCGAGATCGCCCTCCTGCGCAGCGTGCCCCGCACCGCGACCGTGCGTGCCCTCGGCGACGCGCTGGTCCTCGCGCTGGACGCCGAGCCGTTCCTCGCCGCGGTGAACGGTCACTCCGCGACGCTCCACCGCGCGGGCGCCGTGGTCGACGCCCGCCTCCTGGCCGACGCCGGCCGGCGCCGGCTCATCCCAGCGGAGCTCTGACGACCCTGGCCGGTTGCCGGACGCCGAACAGGTCCACGTCCACGTGTGTGCCGGGCGTCGCGGCGGCCACCGGCAGGTAGGCGTAGGCGATGGAGACCCCGGCGCTGTACCCGGGGCCGCCCGACGTCACCCGGCCCAGCGCGCGGTCGCCGTCCAGGACGGGCTCCCCGCCGAGCGCGACCTCCCGCGGGTCGTCCAGCAGCAGGCACGCGAGCCGGCGGGACACCCCCGCGGCCTTGACCCGGGCCAGCGCCTCCTCCCCCACGAACCCGCCGGGCTTGCCGAGCTTGACGCAGAAGCCGAGCCCGGCCTCGTACGGGTTCGTCTCCGGCGTGATGTCGGTGCTCCAGACCCGGTAACCCTTCTCCAGCCGGAGCGTCTCGATCGCCCGGTAGCCGGCCACCGTCACCGCCCGCTCCGCGGCGAGCGACTCCCACAGCCGCAGGCCGAACTCGGCGGGCGCGTAGAGCTCCCATCCGTGCTCGCCGACGAAGGTCACCTGCAGCGCGCGGACCGGCACGTCCCCGATCGTGGTCTCCTGCGCGGTCATGAACGGGAACGCCGCCGGGGACAGGTCCGCCGGCGTCAGCGGCTGCAGGACCTCCCGGGCGCGCGGCCCCCACAGCGCGAAGCACACCTCGGAGCCGCTGACGTCGGCGAGCCGGACGTCGGCCCCCGTCAGTCGGGCCTGCCGGCGCAGCCACGCCAGGTCGTGGGTGGCGAAGGCCGTGCCGGTGACGACGCGGAAGGCCTGCTCCCCGAGCCGTGCGACCGTGACGTCCATCTCGATGCCGCCGCCCTCGTTGAGGCACTGGGTGTACGTGACGTCGCCGACCCCGCGCGCGACGTGGTTGTCGCAGACGCGCTCGAGGAAGGCCGCCGCGTCCGGACCGCTCACGTCGATCTTGGCGAACGACGACTCGTCGAACAGTCCCGCGCTCCCCCGGGTCGCGCGGTGCTCCACGACCACGGACGGCGACCAGTCCCGCCCCGCCCACCCGCGCGGGCGGAGGTCTTCGACGTCCGCGTCGGCGCCGTGCCGGTAGTGCTCGACGCGCTCCCAGCCCGCCTTCTCGCCGAACATCGCACCGTGCGCCGCGTGCCAGGCGTAGACCGGCGACGTGCGCAGCGGCCGCCCCGCGCGGCGCTGCCGGTTCGGGTAGGCGATGTCGTAGTAGGTCGCGTACGTCTCGACGGTGCGCGCCAGGCTGTAGGACGGCGAGCGGTAGGCCGGCCCGAAACGGCGGATGTCCATGTGCCACACGTCGAGCCCGGGGTCGCCGTCGACGATCCAGTCGGCGACGACCTTTCCGATGCCGCCCCCGCCGGCGATCCCGTGCGCACAGAACCCCGCGGCCACGAAGAACCCGGTCACCTCGGTCTCCCCGAGGCAGAACTCGTTGTCCGGTGTGAACCCCTCCGGCCCGTTGACGAACCGCCGGACGCCGACCTCGGCCACCGCGGGCACCCGCCGCGCGGCGTTGGCGGCGATCTCCTCCAGCCGCGACCAGTCCTCCGGCAGCAGCCGGGCGTTGAAGTCGGTGGGGATCGCGTCGTAGCAGGACGCGGTGGCGGTGAACGGACGCGGGTCGCGCTCGTACCCGCCCAGGACGAGCCCGTCCACCTCCTGGCGGTAGTAGACGAGCAGGTCGGGGTCGCGCAGGCTGGGCAGCGGCCGCGCACGGGCCGCGTCGGCGACGGCGGGCATGGCCTCGGTGACGACGTACTGGTGCGACATCGGCACGATCGGCACCCGGACGCCCGCCAGCCGCGCGATCTCCGCGGCGTACATGCCGCCGCAGTCGACCACCACCTCGCACTCCACGTCGCCGCGATCCGTCCGGACGCCGGTGACGCGGCGCCCGTACCGGCCGTCCACGGTCTCGATCGCGAGCACGCGGGTGCGGGTGGCGATCCGGACGCCGCGCGCGCGGGCCCCCGCCGCGAGCGCGTAGGTGAGCTGCGAGGGGTCGATCTGGCCGTCCGACGGCAGGAAGCAGCCGCCGACGACGCCGTCGAGGTCCACCAGCGGGAACAGCTCCGCGACCTCGGCGGGCGTGATCTCCTCCAGCGGCAGGCCGTAGGTGCGCGCCCAGCTGACCTGGCGGCGGATCTCCTCGAGCCGCTCGGGCGAAGACGCGATCTTGATACTGCCGCTCTCGGTCCACCCGGGCGGGTGCTCGCCCGCCTGCAGCTGCCGGTAGAGCTCGACGGAGTGCATGTTCATCCGGGTGAGGGCCGGGTCGGCACGCAGCTGCCCGACGAGCCCCGCCGAGTGGAACGTCGACCCCGCCGTGAGCTCGGCGCGCTCGACCAGCAGGACGTCCCGCTCGCCGCGCTCGGCGAGGTGGTAGGCCACGCTCGTCCCGCCGACGCCGCCTCCCACGACCACGACACGAGCGCGGGCGGGCAGCTCCGGCGAGCTCGTCGAGGAGATCACGCTGGGACTGTAGGCCAGCCGGCGCCGCTGCGGATCCGTAACCGAAGAGGCCTTGCGGCTGTCGTTTCCGTCGTCCACGGGCCGGGTGAACGCTCAGGTGGACATGCGCGCGGGGTCTGGACCGCGCCGTGCCCGCGGGCCTAGCATCCGGCCACCGGCGTTCGATGATCGCTTCAGCGGACCGGCCGGGCGGCGGGAGTGTGCGTGTCGAGCGTGCGCGGTTCAGGGGCCCTGTCCCCTGCGGAGGCGCCGGACGGAACGGCGTCCGGCGACCTGGCACGCCTGCGGGCGGTGCCGGTGTTCGCCACCGGCACGCTCCACGTCGAGGAGCTGCCCGGTGGCCTGACCAACCACAACCTCAAGGTGATCACTGCGGACGGGCGCCGCTACGTCGCCCGGCTCTCCGATCCCGACGCGTCGCTGCTCGCCGTGGACCGCGACGCCGAGCACCACGACAGCCGCGCCGCCGCCGCGACGGGCATCGCCCCCGCCGTCGTCGACCGCGTCGTGGACGGGCCTGAGCGCAGTGGCGTCCTCGTCGTGGAGTGGGTCGACGCCCGCCCCTGGAGCGCGGACGACCTGCGCGACGAGGCCAACCTCCCCCGGATCGCCGCGGCGTGCCGCGTGCTGCACGCCGGGCCGCGGTTCGCCACCGACTTCGACATGTTCGCCCTCCAGCGGCGCTACCTGCGGGTCGTCCGCGAGCGCGGCTTCCGGCTGCCGCCCCGCTACGAGGAGTTCCTGCCCGCGGCCGGCCGGATCGCCGCCGCGCTCGCCGTCCGGCCGGAGCGCACGGTGCCCTGCAACAACGACCTGCTGCCCGCGAACGTCCTGGACGACGGCACACGGCTCTGGCTCATCGACTACGAGTACGCCGGGAACAACGACCCCTGCTTCGAGCTCGGCAACATCTGGAGCGAGGCGTCGCTGCCGCCGGAGCTCCTCGAGCCTCTGGTCACCGCCTACTACGGGCGCCCGACCCGCTCCCGGCTGGCCCGGGCGCGGCTGCTGGGCCTGATGTCGAAGTACGGCTGGACGCTGTGGGCCTCGATCCAGGACGGCCTGTCGGCGCTGGACTTCGACTTCTGGTCCTGGGGGATGGAGAAGTACGAGCGGGCCGTGGCCGAGTTCGACGGCCCGGACCTGCCCCGGCTGCTGGATGAGGTGATACGCGACGACTGACCTCTGCGCTCCGCAACGACTGCGCACCCGTCACGCCGGAGGAAGGACACTCCCATGAGCAACGTCCCCGTGCCCCGCGCCGAGTTGACCGCCGACGAACAGCGGCTCGCCGAACTCGGCTACAAGCAGGAGCTGCACCGCTCCTGGTCCGGATTCTCGAACTTCGCCATCTCGTTCTCCATCATCTCGATCCTCGCCGGCTGCTTCACCACCTTCGGCCAGGCCTGGAACAACGGCGGCCCCATAGCCATCTCCATCGGCTGGCCCGTCATCTCCGCGTTCATCCTGATCATCGGGCTGTGCATGTCGGAGATGCTGTCGGCCATGCCCACCGCCGGCGGCATCTACTGGTGGGCCAGCCGCCTCGGTGGCGTGAGGGCCGGCTACTACACCGGGTGGCTGAACCTCATCGGCCTCGTCGCGATCCTCGCCTCGGTCGCCTACGGTTCGGCGATCTTCATCAACACACTCATCGACTTGTTCTCGGACA
>DASQJO010000019.1:0-12723 GCA_035630955.1 Kineosporiaceae bacterium | reverse complement strand
CTGCGCGGGATCGACGTGAGCTTCCCGCTGAGCTGCCTCGTCGCCGTCACCGGGGTGAGCGGCTCGGGCAAGTCGACCCTGGTCAACGACATCCTGTACACGGTGCTGGCGAACAAGCTCAACGGCGCCCGCCAGGTGCCGGGGCGGCACAAGACGGTGACCGGCCTCGAGCACCTCGACAAGGTCGTGCACGTCGACCAGAGCCCGATCGGGCGCACCCCGCGGTCCAACCCCGCCACGTACACGGGCGTCTTCGACCAGATCCGCCGGCTCTTCGCCGAGACGACCGAGGCGAAGATCCGCGGCTACCTGCCCGGGCGGTTCTCGTTCAACGTCAAGGGCGGACGCTGCGAGGCGTGCTCCGGTGACGGCACCATCAAGATCGAGATGAACTTCCTGCCCGACGTCTACGTGCCCTGCGAGGTGTGCCACGGCGCGCGCTACAACCGCGAGACGCTGGAGGTGCACTTCAAGGGCAAGACGATCGCGGACGTGCTCGACATGCCGATCGAGGAGGCGGCCGAGTTCTTCGCGGCCGTTCCCGGCATCGCCCGGCACATGACCACGCTGGTGAGCGTCGGCCTCGGGTACGTCCGGCTCGGGCAGCCCGCGCCCACGCTCTCCGGCGGCGAGGCCCAGCGCGTCAAGCTCGCGTCCGAGCTGCAGAAGCGCTCGACGGGCCGGACGGTCTACGTGCTCGACGAGCCGACGACCGGGCTGCACTTCGAGGACATCCGCAAGCTGCTCGGCGTGCTGGAGGGACTCGTCGACAAGGGCAACACGGTGATCGTCATCGAGCACAACCTCGACGTGATCAAGAGCGCGGACTGGCTGATCGACATGGGTCCCGAGGGCGGCTCCGGCGGCGGGAAGGTCATCGCGGAGGGCACGCCCGAGCAGGTGGCGCGGATCGAGGCCAGCCACACCGGCCGCTTCCTCGCGCCGGTCCTGCAGGGTCGGGCGCACCTCCCGCTGCCGTCACGGCGGCGGAGGACCATCACCGCCGTCGAGGACGCGGCGCTGCCCGTCGACGTCGCCGACGACGTGCTGCCCGTCGACGTCGCGATCCAGGGCTCGAGCGCCGGCGTGTGAGCCCTGAACGACGGGGAGGTCCTGTCGCCGGCTCCGGCGGCAGGACGAGGATCCCGGGTCAGGGGGACTGGGAGGGCCCCATGGTGACGACGATGATCAGTCCGCAGACGACCATCACGGAACCGATGACGGTCGAGACGTTGACCCGCTCGTGCAGGAAGACCGCGCTCGCCGCGAGGATCGCGAGGTAGCCGAGCGCATTGAAGGGATAGGCCACGTTGAGCGGCACCCGCGAGAGCGTGAGCAGCCAGGCGAGCGCGGAGACCGCGAAGACCAGCAGGCCCGCCAGCACCCAGACGTTGAGACCCGCCGTGACGGCGAGCGAGCGGCCCTGAGCCTTGGACGACGCGGCCGCCTGGGTCATGCCGTGCTTGAGCATGATCTGGCCGGTCGCGGCGAGGGCGACGGCGACGAGCAGGACGGCCAGGGACGCCGGGGACACGCGGAAGGCCCTCCGTCGGGTCGGTTCGGGTGCGAGTTTCGGGGACGCCGTCATCACGCCGGTTGTGCGTGACGATCGGGGCGCGCAGACATCGCCCCATCGTCCACGGCACCGGTCTCGTCCAGGTCGTCCGCGTACACCGTGTCCTCGCGGTGCGGCACGAGGCGGAGGACGTGCTGGTACCCGAACAGGGTCGGCCGAGCGCGGACGAGGGCGGCGTCGAGCCGCTGCAGGGCCCGGGCGGGACGGCCCGGCTCCCCGCTGCCGATGGCGCCGAGCGGCAGCCCGGTCGCCGCCTCCTCGACGATGTCGAACCCGGCCGCGCGCACCGCCCGGCGCAGCGTCGAACGGGTGAAGAAGTGCAGGTGGGTGCTGTCGAGGATGCCGCGCCGGTCGTAGCCGAACAGACCGGTCGCGACACGGGCTCGGGGGTACCAGTGCCCGAAGTTCGGCACCGAGAGCAGCAACTGCCCCCCGGGCCGCAGCACCGCCCGGATGTCCTTGAGCAGGTCGACCGGGCGGGCCAGGTGCTCGATCACGTCGCCCGCCACGACGACGTCGAAGCCGGAGCCGACCTCGGCCGGGATCCCGGCCTGGAGGTCGGCGACGAAGAACTCGTCCGTCCGGTCCCGCACACCCGGCAGCTCCGTGACGTCCACGCCGGTGACGTGGTGGCCGGCAGCGCGGGCGCGCTCGGCGAACAGCCCGCCGGAGCAGCCGAGGTCGAGGATCCGGGACGTCGGCAGCCGCTCCAGCATCGCGAGCAGGGCTGCGTGCGAGGAGCCGTCACCCTCCTTGAACTGGTACTCCTCCGGCGTCTGCACCCACTCCTGGGTACCGAAGCCCTTGGACGCCAGCTTGAACTCGACGACGTCGCGGACGACGTCCCGGGCGTACTTCATGCCGTTCACGTAGCAGATCTCGTCGCCGTAGTACGTGGGGATCGGGATCTCCACGATCCGGCCGCCGGCGTGGACGATCTGCGCGATGATCTGCGTGTCGAAGTCGAACCCGTCGCTGTTCGCCTCGAACGGGATCTGCTTGAGGATCCTCGTGCTGTAGGCGCGGTACCCCGAGTGGAACTCGGTGAGCCGGGTGCCCAGCACGCGGTTCTCGAACGTCGTGAGGATGCGGTTGCCGACCCGCTTGTAGAACGGCATCCCGCCCTGCTTCGCGGCGCCGGGCACCATCATCCGCGAGCCGAAGACCGCCGCCGCGTCGCCCTCGAGGAGGGGCTCGACCATCTGGGGCAGGCACTCCGGGGCGTACTGGCCGTCGCCGTGCAGCAGGACCACGATGTCCAGCCCGTGCTCGATCGCGAGCCGGTACGCGGCCTTCTGGTTGCCGCCATAGCCGAGGTTCTTGGTGTGCCGCACGACGGTGGTCCGCACCGACCGGGCGTCGGCGCTCCACCGGCGGGCGTGCTCGAAGGTGTCGTCGTGGCTGGCGTCGTCGGAGATGATGATCTCGGCGACGGTCCGCAGGACCTCCGGCGGGATCCGGTCGAGGGTGGCCGCCAGCGTGGACGCGGCGTTGTAGGCCACCACGACGATGCCCACCTTGGGCGTCGCGTCGCGTTCGGTCATGGCGCCGTTCTCCAGTCCTCGCAGGCCATCCTGGCTCCCCCGGCCGAGGGCCGGCACACAGCCGGCACGGTACAGCCGTCGATGCTCGCTGTTCGGGAACGGGCTGGTCAAATCCGCTCCCGGCGATCCGGCGCCGGCCCGTCGGGCCCAGAAGGGTCGCCCGGCAGCCCTTAGACTGCGGGCAATGGACGACACCCCCCAGCCGGGACGGAGGCGTTGGCGGCTCTCCGGTCGCCGGCCCTGGATCGACGACCCGGTCGTGCGGGCCATGGTCCTGGTGTACCCGCTGGTCCGGCTCCTCGGGGTGATCGCGGCCGCTCCGGTCAACGCCCCGGACGCGGACGGGTACCGCGTCCCGAACGACAACTTCCTCAACTTCTCGCTGGTCAGCCTGGACGGTCACTCCATCCGGCCCTGGGGGGTCACCATCTGGATGGCGCTGTGGCCCTCCAATCGCGGGATCCTTCTCGGTCAGGTGGCGCTGTCCGTCGTCGCCTGGGCGGCTCTGGCGGTCACGGTGGCCAAGGGCATCGAGCACCCCGTCTTCCGCCGGGTCATGGCCTTCGTCCTGTTGCTGCTCTCCTGCACCGCCCAGGTGACGGCGTGGGACGCGAACATGCTCTCCGAGTCGGTCTCCGTATCGACCGGAGTGCTCGCCCTGGCCGCGGTCATCCGGTTCACCCGGCAGCCGTCGTGGACGCGGGCGGGAGTGCTGGTGCTCGCTGCGCTGTGGTTCGCGATGACCAGGCCGAACGTCTTCACCGTGCTCCTGGCCTGGGCGGTCGCGATGGTCGTCGTCGGCGTGCTCCGCCGCCAGATCGTCCTCTGGGGAGCGGTCGCCGGCGCGCTCGTCCTGACGTCCCTGTACGCCTACGTGTACAACGTCCGCTCGGACGACACCTGGCGAGCGGTGATGGGTGTCACCCGCACCACGATCGCGTACGCCTACCCGATCGCATCGAATAACCCCGTGGCCGAGGACGTGCTGGCCGACGTGCGCGCGTCCGACGCACCCCGATGCATGATCCCCGCGACACCGGGCGACGTGTCCCGGCACGGCACGACGAGGTGGGTGCACAGGACGGCGGAGACCTGCCCGGGCATGGACGCGTGGGCAACCGACAACTGGACCCGCTGGTGGGCCGGGTGGCTGCTCCACCACCCGAGGAAGACCCTGACCATCATCCGCAC
This sequence comes from Kineosporiaceae bacterium, assembly GCA_035630955.1. Taxonomy (GTDB): domain Bacteria; phylum Actinomycetota; class Actinomycetes; order Actinomycetales; family Kineosporiaceae; genus DATKNA01. The sequence continues at coordinate 8,412 of DASQJO010000019.1, read as the reverse complement.
CGAGCTGCCCAACGCGCTGAGCCCGCCGGTGAACGCCACCGTCACGGCCCCGGCTCCCGAGTTCGTGGGGTCGATGTTCTTCGGCTCGACGTCGATCCCGCAGTCGTCGTACCCCAAGCTCGACTACCGGACGCAACCTCTCTTCCTCTGGCTGGGGGCGATCATCACCCTGGCCGTGCTCACGAGGCGTCGCTTCCGGGGCGACTCGTGGCACACCGACCTGGTCGTCCTGTTCGGGGCAGGCGGCGCACTCGTCTCCGCGATCACGGGCGTGCTGCTCATCCAGGCGGCGCCCGACGGGATCGGCCGCGAGAACACCGGCGTCGCGGTGCTGCTCACAGCCAGCTGTCTCGCCCTCGTCGGGCTAGGGCTCGGACGGCTGTCGTCGACGACGTCTCCGGAGCCGCAGCGCTCGGACTCGGCTCCGGCTCCCGGGCTCCCGCCGAACCCTCCGGCAGCGGCGGAGGGGCGACCGGAGCGGAACGACACCGAGCGGACCGACACCCAGGACCTGGCGGCGGACATGCCTCGCCAGGACCATCCCGTCGGTTGACCGGCGAGGGCGCAGGCATGACCACGAACGGCGCGGAGCCACCGCAGCGGATCCTCGTCACCGGCGGAGCAGGCTTCATCGGCTCCCACCTCACGCGCCGCCTGCTCGCCGAGGGCCACGAGGTCCTCGTCGTCGACAACTTCTACTCGAGCACGCGCCGCAACCTCTACGACCTCATGGGCGAGCCGCGGCTCGAGATCCTCCGGCACGACGTGACGTTCCCGCTCTACGTGGAGGTCGACCAGATCTACCACCTGGCCTGCCCGGCGTCCCCGATCTTCTACCAGCGCGACCCCGTCCAGACGACGAAGACGTGCGTGCACGGCTCGATCAACATGCTCGGGCTCGCGAAACGGCTCGGCGCCCGCATCCTGCTCGCATCCACCTCGGAGGTGTACGGCGACCCGCTGGAGCACCCGCAGCAGGAGAAGCACTGGGGCAACGTCAATCCGATCGGCGTCCGCTCCTGCTACGACGAGGGCAAGCGGTGCGCGGAGACCCTGTTCTTCGACTACTGGCGTCAGCATGCGCTGCCGATCAAGGTGGCCCGCATCTTCAACACCTACGGCCCTCGGATGCTCGCCGACGACGGCCGCGTGGTGTCCAGCTTCGTCGTCCGGGCGCTGCGCGGCGAGCCCCTGACGGTGTTCGGCGAGGGCACGCAGACCCGGTCGTTCTGCTACGTCGACGACCTGGTCGACGGGCTCGTCCGGCTCATGGACACCCCGCCCGAGGTCACCGGGCCGGTGAACATCGGCAACCCCGGCGAGTACACGATCATGGAGCTCGCCGCGAAGACCCTGGCGCTGACCGGCAGCTCGAGCACGATCGACCACCAGCCACTGCCGTCCGACGACCCCGTGCGGCGCCGCCCGGACATCACGCTCGCCCAGGAGCTCCTCGGGTGGACCCCCAGGGTGCCGCTCGAGACCGGCCTCCGGCGCACCGTCGACTACTTCGCCCGGCTCCTCGGGGGAGAGCGCGAACTCGCCGATGTGGGCCGCTGACGCGCGTCGGACGGGTGAGAGGCCGGATCGCAAGACGGCCCTTGTGCGAACCGCAGTGACGGGTGTTGCCTCTGGGGTCGCGGGACACCGCGGGAGGCGGCGTCCGCTCCGTGACCGGGAGGTCGCCATGGACGTGGGTGGACAGCGGCTGCGCCGCGAGCTCAACATCTGGGAGACCATCGGCATCTCGGTGGCCCTCATGGCGCCGTCGATGGCCGCCAACATCAACCCGCAGGGCATCGTCGGCTCCGTCGGCCGGGCCATCCCGCTGACCTTCGTGCTCGCGACCGTCGGCGTCCTGCTCGTCTCGTGGACGTTCGTCCGGCTGTCGCAGCGGTTCCACCACTCCGGGTCGGTCTACGGCTTCGTGGGCGCGACGCTCGGGCCGCGCGCCGGCGTCGTCGCCGGGTGGGGCCTCGTCGGCACGTACACCTTCTACGGCGTGGTGACCTCGATGGCCGCCGGCCGCATCTTCTCCGCCTTCCTCGCCGGGATCGGCGTCTGGGACAGCCCCCCGGACTGGGCGGCCTTCGTCATCGCCGCGATCGTGCTGGCCGGCGTCTACGTGCTCACCGTCGCCCCCGTCCGGCGCGGCACGCGGACCCTGCTCGTCATCGAGGCCGGGACCGTGCTGCTCATCCTGCTGGTGGCGCTCGTGGTCGTCGTCCGGCTCGCGGCCGGCAGCGCGCCCGGCGGCCGCGGCCTCACCCTCAGCCCGTTCTCCGTCCCCAGCGGGACCGACCCGTCGGCGCTCTTCCTCGGCGTGGTGTTCGGGTTCCTCTCCTTCGCGGGGTTCGAGGCCGCGGCGACGCTGGGGGAGGAGGCGCGCGAGCCGCGCCGCGACATCCCGCGCGCGATCCTCGGGACGGCGATCTTCGGCGGCCTCTTCTTCATCCTCGTCACCTGGGTCGAGGTCATGGGCTTCGGCGTCGACGAGGCCGGGTTGCAGGCGTTCGGGACGTCGAACGCGCTCGTCGCCGACCTCGGCACCAGCTACGTCGGGTCCTGGCTGGGCGACCTGATCAGCCTCGGGGCGTCGATCAGCGCCTTCGGCTGCGCGCTCGCCTGCGCGGTCGGCGCGTCCCGCCTGGTCTTCGCGCTCGCCCGCGACGACGTCGCGCCCCGCCCGCTCGCCCGGGTGTCGCCCACCCGGGGGACGCCGGAGGGCGCGGCCGTCGCCGTCGTCGCGACGATGCTCACGCTCGACATCGTGATCGGGCTGCTCTACCACGGCGAGGAGTCGCCCTCGCTGGCCACGTTCGTCGCCGCCGGCACGATCGGCACGCTCATCCTGCTCGTCGTCTACGTGCTCGCCACGATCGGCGCGACCCGGCTCGTGTTCTTCCCCGGCGGCCGCTCCGCCGTCCGCGCCGAGATCGTCGTCCCGATCCTCGGCCTCGCGGTGCTCGGCTACACGCTGTGGCGCAACGTCATCCCGTTCCCCGAGGGGTCGGCCCGCTGGCTGCCGATCACGGCGGTGGTGTGGCTGCTCGCCGCGCTCGTGCTCGTCCTGGTCCGCTCCGACGTGGCCCGCCGCGCCGGCCGGCGGCTCACCGAGGCCGAGGGGTTGCGACCCGCCGACGAGCTGCGGGCCGAGGAGGGCGTGTGACCGCGCAGCCACCACCCGCCGGGCGCCGACTGCCGGGGCGCCGCCCGCTGGCCATCTCCGGCCGGTACCGGACGAACGCGACCGATCCGCAGCCCGGCGGCCGACCCGGCGAGGTGGTCTACGCCAAGAGCGAGGCGACACGGCTGGCCGGCCGGCGCGTGCACGGCCTCGTCTGCTCGTGGATCGACACCGCCGGCATCCACCGGATCAAGGCGGTGCCGGTGGGCGTCCTCGACTCGGCCGTCGCGTGGGGCGTCGGCATGTCGCCGGTGTTCGACACCTTCCTCGCCGACGACTCGATCGTCGCCACCGACGTGCTCGGCACACCCGACGGCGACCTGCGGCTCTACCCGGATCTCGACCGGCTGACCATCCTCGCCGCCCAGCCGGGGTGGGCATGGGCGCCGGTCGACCGGCTGACCCAGGAGGGCACGGCGCACCCGGCCTGTACCCGCACGCTGCTCCGCAGGCAGGTCGCGGCGCTCGCGGCTCGGGGGATCGCCGTCCGGACGGCGATCGAGATCGAGTTCGCGCTCGGCCGCGCCGACGCGCCGGAGGGCGAGTTCGTGCCCGCCGTCAGCGGGCCCGCCTACGGCATGACCCGGCTGGTCGAGCAGAGCGCGTTCGCGGCGGCGCTCCTCGAGGCGCTCGCCGCCCAGGACGTCGACGTCGACCAGGTGCACCCGGAGTACGCGGCCGGACAGTTCGAGGTGTCCGTCGGCGCGCTCGACCCGGTCGCCGCGGCCGACCGCAGCGTGCTGGTCCGGGAGACGATCCGGGCGCTCGCCCAGCAGCACGGGCTGCGCGCGTCGTTCTCGCCCGCGGTGGTCGCCGGCAGCGTCGGGAACGGCGGCCACGTCCACCTCTCGATCTGGCGGGACGGACGGAACCTCCACAGCGGCGGCGACGGTCCGTACGGCCTGACGAGCGAGGCCGAGGCGTTCACCGCCGGTGTTCTGCGCGAGCTCCCCGCGCTCGCCGCCGTCGCCACGCCCAGCCCGGCCAGCTACCTGCGCCTGGTGCCCTCGCACTGGGCCGGCGCGTTCGCCGCCTGGGGGCGGGAGACCCGCGAGACGGCGATCCGGCTCGTCACCGGGATGGTCGGCCGGCGCGAGCGGTCCGCGAACATCGAGGTCAAGGCCGTCGACCTCGCCGCCAACCCCTACCTGCTGCTCGCGTCGCTGCTCGCCGCCGGCTCGGCCGGGCTCGACGCGGTCGCCACCCTGCCCGAGGAGGTCACCGGGGACCCGGCCCGGTTCGACGCGGCCGAGCTCGAGCGGCGCGGGGTGCGCCGGCTCCCCACGTCGCTCCCGGAGGCCACCCAGGCGTTCACGGCGTCCGCGGTGCTCCGCGAGGCGCTGGGCCCGGTGCTGCACGACGCCGTCGTAGCCGTCAGGCGCGGCGAGGCGGCCCGGGTCGAGGGGCTCGAGCCGGACGCCCTCGCCGCCGCCTACCGCTGGGTGTACTGAGTGGGCGTCCGGGACGCCGTCGAGGCGGCGCCGCTGGTCGACCACCACTGCCACGGCGTGCTCGTCGCCGACCCCGAGGACGCACGGTTCGACGCCCTGCTCACCGAGGGCGGGCCGGCGCCCGGTCAGACCAACTTCGACACCCCGGTCGGTCTGTCGGTGCGGCGGCACTGCGCGCCGCTGCTCGACCTCGAGCCGCACGCCCCGCCGCAGGAGTACCTGCGCCGCCGGCGCGAGCTCGGCGCCGCCGAGGTCAACCGGCGCTTCCTGGGCTCGACCCGGTCGGACGTGCTCGCCGTCGACACCGGTTTCGACCCCGAGGGCCTCACGTCGCCCGCCGAGCTCGCGGCGCTGGCGGGGCTGGACCCGGCGCGCGGTCGCGTCGTCGTCCGGCTCGAGCAGGTGGCCGAGGACGTGGCCCGCGGCGGCGTCGAGGAGGGCGACCTCGGCACGGAGTTCGCCGCCGCGCTCGAGCGAGCGACGCGCGACCAGGACGCCGTCGGCGTGAAGAGCATCGCGGCCTACCGCTGCGGGCTGGACCTCGACCCGCGGCGTCCGGCGCCTGCCCAGGTGGAGCGGGCGGCGGCACGCTGGCTGGCGCGCGACCGCGGCAGCGGCGCGTGGCGGCTGGACGACCAGGTCCTCGTCCGGCACCTGCTGTGGACCGCGGTGGACCTCGGGCTGCCGATCCAGTTCCACATCGGGTACGGCGACGCCGACATCCGCATGCACCGGGTCGACCCCAGCCTGCTCACCGACTGGCTGCACCTGCACCGGACGCCGGTGATGCTGCTGCACACCTGGCCGTTCCACCGGCAGGCCGGCTACCTCGCGAGTGTCCACCCGCACGTGCACCACGACGTCGGGCTCGTCCTGCACAACGTGGGCCGCGCCCGCGGTGCCGCGATCCTCGCCGAGGCGATGGAGGTGGCGCCGTTCACCAAGCTCCTGTACTCCTCGGACGCCTACGGCCTCGCCGAGCTCTACCATCTCGCCGCGACCGGCTTCCGGGCCGCTCTCGCGCAGGTCCTCGGCGAGCGGGTGGACGCGGGGGAGTGGTCCCCGCCGGACGCCGAGCGGATCGCACGCCTGATCACGGCGGGCAACGCCCAGCGCGTGTACGGGCTTTCCACGACGCAGGAATGAGACACCGGTCCAGCGGGCACGAACGGTCGGGCGCGGGGAGGACGCGAAGGCGGACGGTGACGTGGACAGGCTCGACAAGCTGCAGGACGAGATCGACGGGGACGGATGGGCGGGTGCGGTCACCGAGCGGCCGCCCCGGCAGGTGAGCCGCAGGCCTCCCGACAGCGCCTCGCTCGCCGCCGCCTGGGACGCCGCCCTCGCGGCCGAGCTCGCGGACGCCGTGCAGCTGCGGCACCGGCTGCACGCCGCTCCCGAGGTGTCGGGCTCCGAGCAGGCGACCGCCGCGGTCGTGGCGCAGGCGATCGGCGGGGACGCCGAGGTCGTGGCCGGTGCCGGCCGCGTGCTGCGGATCGGGCCGCCGGGGCCCGCGGTCGCCGTCCGCGCCGAGCTCGACGCGCTGCCCGTCCAGGAGCGGACGCGCGCTCCGTGGGCGTCGGCGAACGGCGCGATGCACGCCTGCGGGCACGACGTGCACCTCGCCGGCGTCGTCGCGCTCGCCCGGGCCGCCCGGACGGTGCAGCTGCCCTTCGGACTGGTCGTCGTGCTGCAGCCGCGCGAGGAGGTCGCGCCGACGGGCGCGGCGGACGTCGTCGCGTCCGGCGTCCTCGAGCGCCACGACGTGCGGTCGATCGTCGGTGCGCACGTCCAGCCGCTCGTTCCCGCCGGTGCGGTGAGCGCGGACGGCGGTCCGGTCAACGCCGCCGTCGACGAGATCGAGATCACCGTCACCGGCCGCGGCGGCCACAGCGCGTACCCGCACCTCGCGGTCGACCCCGTTCCCGCGCTCTGCACTGCGGTGCTCGCCCTGCAGGAGACCGTCCGCTCGGCGGTCGACCCGCTGCACCCCGTCGTCCTCACCGTGCCGCAGCTGTGGGGCGCGGGCGCGCCGAACGTCGTCCCGGAGAGCGCCGGGGCGGCCGGCACGCTGCGCACGATGTACACCGAGGACGCGCGGGTGCTCCACGAGCGGATGGCGCGCACGGTCGAGGGCGTCGCCGCCGCGCACGGGTGCCGGGGCGAGCTCGTCGTCCGGCGGGGCGAGCCCCCGCTGGTGAACGACCCGGTGGCCGCCGAGCGGGCGCGGGCGGTGCTCGGCCGGCTCGGCGTGCCGACGGCGCCCTTCGCGTCGTGCGGCTCGGACGACTTCTCGACGTACGGGCTCGTGATCCCGACGCTCATGCTCTTCGTCGGCACCGGCGAGGGGACGGCCGGGCCGATGCTGCACGACCCGCGCTACCTGCCGGGCGACGAGCGGGTGCGGGACGTCGCCCGCGCCTCCCTCGCCGGCTGGCTCGGCTGCGTGGGGGCGCTCCTCCGGGCAGCCTGACGGTCGCCGCATGGGGTGTCCGGGGAGCGACATAGAGTTCCGGGCGTGGCCGATCCCGCGACGTATCGCCCGCGCACGGGCGAGATCCCGGAGTCCCCGGGCGTCTACAAGTTCCGGGACGCCCAGCGCCGGGTGATCTACGTGGGCAAGGCGAAGAGCCTGCGCCAGCGCCTCAACTCCTACTTCGCCGACCCGGCCACGCTGCACCCGCGCACCTTCACCATGGTGACGACGGCCGCGTCGGTGGAGTGGACCGTCGTGGCCACCGAGGTCGAGGCGCTGCAGCTCGAGTACTCCTGGATCAAGGAGTACGACCCGCGGTTCAACGTCAAGTACCGCGACGACAAGTCCTACCCCTTCCTCGCCGTCACCATGGGCGAGGAGTACCCGCGCGTCCAGGTCATGCGCGGCGCCAAGCGGAAGGGCACCCGGTACTTCGGCCCCTACGCGCACGCCTGGGCGATCCGCGAGACCGTCGACCTGCTGCTGCGCGTCTTCCCCGTCCGGACCTGCAGCAACGGCGTCTTCAAGCGCGCCGGCCAGGTGGGGCGGCCGTGCCTGCTCGGGTACATCGACAAGTGCTCCGCACCCTGCGTCGGACGGATCGACGCCGAGGCCCACCGCAGGCTCGCCGAGGACTTCTGCGACTTCATGGCGGGGCAGACGCAGCGCTTCGTCCGCCGCCTCGAGCAGCAGATGCGCGAGGCGGCGTCGGAGATGGAGTACGAACGCGCCGCCCGGGTGCGGGACGACCTCGCCGCGCTCCGCCGGGCCCTCGAGAAGAACGCCGTCGTGCTGCCCGACGGCACCGACGCCGACGTCTTCGCGCTCGCCGAGGACGACCTCGAGGCCGCCGTCCAGGTCTTCCACGTGCGTGACGGCCGGGTCCGCGGCCAGCGCGGCTGGGTCGTGGAGAAGGTCGAGGACGTCACCACCGGCGACCTCGTCGAGCAGCTCCTCCTGCAGGTCTACGGTGACGCCACGCGGGACGCCGTGCCGCGCGAGGTGCTCGTGCCGGCCGACCCGCCGGACCTGCCCGAGGTCGAGGCGCTGCTCGGCGAGCTACGCGGGGCCCGCGTCGCGGTCCGCGTGCCGCAGCGCGGCGACAAGCGCGCGCTCCTCGAGACGGTGGCGCGGAACGCCGGGCAGGCGCTGACGCTGCACAAGACCCGGCGCGCCGGCGACCTCACGACGCGCTCGAAGGCGCTGCAGGAGATCCAGGAGGCGCTCGGGCTCGCCGAGGCTCCGCTGCGGATCGAGTGCTACGACGTGTCGAACATCCAGGGTCAGCACGTCGTCGC
>DASQJO010000018.1:0-2384 GCA_035630955.1 Kineosporiaceae bacterium | reverse complement strand
GACTCCAGCAGCCGGAAGTACAGCGGGAAGACGCCCCACAGGCCGTACGCGCCGATGCCGTAGAGCACGCCGCGGGTCCCTGAAGTCATGGGACGATCCTACGTCGCCCGATGGCGACCCGCCCGGCCCTGACGGGACGCGATCAGCCGACCCGCCAGGTGTCCGATCCGGCGAGCAGCGCCGCGAGGTCGTCGTCCGAGGCCCTGCCTCCGGCCGTGTCCACCGCCGTCGCAACCTGGGCGCGCACCAGGTCGTCGTACGTCGGTCGCTCCACCGAGCGGAACACCCCGATCGGCACGTGCCGCATCGAGGTGTCGTCCAGGCGCGAGAGAGCGAACGCCGCCGACGGGTCCGCCGCGTGCGCGTCGTGCACGACGGGCGTGACGCCCGGCCCGTTCTCCACGACCTGCAGCGACCCGTCGGCTCCGCGGACGACGGCCTTCTCGGCGTCCGGCGCCCCGAAGACCACGGGCGCGCCGTGCTCCAGGTGGACCAGCCGGGCCTGCGCCTCGTCGCGGTCCTTGAGCACGTCGAACGCGCCGTCGTTGAAGATCGGGCAGTTCTGGTAGATCTCCACGAGCGCGCTGCCGCGGTGCTCGACCGCCTGGCGCAGCACGGAGGTGAGGTGCTTGCGGTCGCTGTCGAGCGTGCGTGCGACGAACGACGCCTCCGCCCCGAGCGCCAGCGAGATCGGGTTGAACGGCTCGTCCACCGAGCCCGCCGGCGTCGACTTCGTGATCTTGCCGGTCTCGGACGTCGGCGAGTACTGGCCCTTCGTCAGCCCGTAGATCCGGTTGTTGAACAGCAGGATCGTGAGGTTGACGTTGCGGCGCAGGGCGTGGATGAGGTGGTTGCCGCCGATGGACAGCGCGTCGCCGTCGCCGGTGATGACCCAGACGTTGAGGTCCGGCCGCGTGGTGGCCAGGCCGGTCGCGATCGCCGGGGCCCGGCCGTGGATCGAGTGCAGGCCGTAGGTGTCCAGGTAGTACGGGAACCGCGACGAGCAGCCGATGCCGCTGACGCAGACGACGTTCTCCTTGCGGAGCCCCAGCTCGGGCAGGAAGCCCTGGACGGCGGCGAGGATCGCGTAGTCGCCGCATCCGGGGCACCACCGGACCTCGGACGACGAGGTGAAGTCCTTCTTCGTCTGCTTCGAGGCGTCGGCGGGTAGCCGGGGGACCCCCTCGATGCCGGACCGGGCGATCGGCATGCCGATCTCGACGCTGGTCACAGCTCCTCCTGAGCGAGCTTGCCGATGGCGTCCGCCAGTTCGGCGGACGCGAACGGGACGCCCCGCACGCGGTTGTAGCCGACGGCGTCCACGAGATAGCGCGCCCGGATCAGCATGGCGAGCTGACCGAGGTTCATCTCGGGCACCAGCACCTTGCGGTACCGGCGGAGCACGTCACCCGTGTTCGCGGGGAACGGATTGAGGTGGCGCAGGTGCGCGGTCGCGACCGGGACGCCGGTCTCGCGGACGGCACGCGCGCCGGCGCTGATCGGGCCGAAGGTTGAGCCCCAGCCGAGGACGAGCAGCTCGGCGTCGCCGTCCGGGTCGTCGACCTCGAGCGGCGGGACGTCGATCCCGTCGATCTTCGCCTGGCGCAGCCGCACCATGTGGTCGTGGTTGTCGGGGTCGTAGGAGATCTCGCCCGTGCCGTCGGCCTTCTCGATGCCGCCGATCCGGTGCTCCAGGCCGGGGACGCCGGGGGGCGCCCAGGGCCGCGCGAGGGTCAGCGGATCCCGGTCGTACGGCCTGAAGGGGCCGTCGCCGGACGGCTTGGCGAACTCGACGCGCAGGTCGGGCAGCGCCTGCACGGAGGGCACCAGCCACGGCTCGGAGCCGTTCGCGAGGTATCCGTCGGAGAGCAGGAGCACCGGCGTCCGGTACGTCGTCGCGATCCGGACGGCCTCGAGCGCGGCGTCGAAGCAGTCGGCCGGGGAGCGCGGCGCGACGATCGCCACCGGCGCCTCGCCGTTGCGGCCGAACATCGCCTGCAGCAGGTCCGCCTGCTCGGTCTTGGTCGGCAGCCCTGTGGACGGTCCGCCGCGCTGGACGTCGACGACCACGAGCGGGAGCTCGAGGCTGACGGCCAGGCCGATGGTCTCGGACTTGAGCGCCAGGCCCGGGCCGGACGTCGTGGTGACGCCGATCGATCCGCCGAACGCGGCTCCGAGCGCCATGCCGATGGCGCCGATCTCGTCCTCGGCCTGCAGGGTCGTGACGCCGAACCGCTTGAGCCGGCTCAGGGTGTGCAGGATGTCGGACGCCGGGGTGATCGGGTAGGACCCGAGGACCAGCGGGAGCCCGGCACGCTGCGAGGCGGACACCAGCCCGTAGGCGAGGGCGATGTTGCCGGTCACGTTGCGGTAGGTGCCGGACG
>DASQJO010000017.1:0-7471 GCA_035630955.1 Kineosporiaceae bacterium | reverse complement strand
GGCGTCCGGTGGTGCGGGCGCGGGCGGGATCGGCATGCAGGTCGGGGTCGGCCAGGGCGCGCTCGAGCTCCGCGTGCTCCGCGAGCAGCGGTGCGACGGCGTCGAGCAGCCCCGCGTCGACGTCCGTGCTCATCGCCCCTCTTCCGTGATCATGCAGCTCCGTCCGGCCGCGGGGGGAGCGGAGCCGGAAACGACAGCGACCGCCGGGACCCGAAGGTCCCGGCGGTCGCCACGATGGGTTACTTGCCGGCCGTCTTCTTGCCGTAGCGCTGCTGGAAGCGCGCGACGCGGCCGCCGGTGTCGAGGATCTTCTGCTTGCCCGTGTAGAACGGATGGCAGTTGCTGCAGACGTCGGCGTGGATGACGCCGTTCTTGGACGTGCTCCGGGTCGTGAAGGTGTTGCCACAGGTGCAGGTCACCGTGGTCTCCACGTACTCCGGGTGGATGCCGCTCTTCACTGGTTGACTCCTTGGGCTCGAGGTCGCCGGGTCGTGCTGCGCCGGGTGGGGGCGCACGTGAACCGGAACCTGCTTCAGTGTGCCAGACGCCTCAACGGGGTCCGACCTGCACGCATTCCCGTGCTCAGCAGCTGCGGCGATGCTCGGCGGATGCGGGTTCCGGAGGTCCCGGAAGCCGCATCTGCGGAGCATCGCCGCACTGGATGAGCACCGGCCGGACGCCGGGTCAGTCCTCGTCGCGGCCGGGGACCGGGGTGTTCCGCTGCACCTGCATCAGGAACTCGATGTTGCTGCGCGTCTGCTTCACGCGGTCCAGGAGCAGCTCGATGGCCTGCTGCGGCTCGAGCGCGCCCATGACCCGGCGGAGCTTCCAGACGATGTTGAGCTCCTCCTTCGACATGAGGATCTCCTCACGCCGTGTGCCGGAGGCGTTGACGTCGATCGCGGGGAAGATCCGCTTGTCGGCCAGCTGGCGCGACAGCCGGAGCTCCATGTTCCCGGTGCCCTTGAACTCCTCGAAGATGACCTCGTCCATCTTGGAGCCGGTCTCGACCAGCGCCGTCGCGAGGATCGTCAGCGAGCCGCCGTTCTCGATGTTCCGGGCGGCCCCGAAGAACCGCTTCGGCGGGTACAGCGCGCTCGAGTCGACACCGCCGGAGAGGATCCGGCCGCTCGCCGGGGCGGCGAGGTTGTAGGCGCGGCCCAGGCGGGTGATGGAGTCGAGCAGGACGACGACGTCGTGGCCCAGCTCGACCAGGCGCTTGGCGCGCTCGATCGCGAGCTCGGCGACGGTCGTGTGGTCGTCGGCAGGGCGGTCGAAGGTCGAGGCGATGACCTCGCCCTTGACCGTGCGCTGCATGTCCGTGACCTCTTCAGGCCGCTCGTCGACGAGGACGACCATGAGGTGGCACTCGGGGTTGTTGCGCGTGATCGCATTCGCGATGGCCTGCAGGATCAGCGTCTTGCCCGCCTTGGGCGGGGAGACGATGAGCCCGCGCTGACCCTTGCCGATCGGCGCGACCAGGTCGATGAGCCGGGTCGAGGTGATGTTCGGCTCGGTCTCGAGGCGGAGCCGCTCCTGCGGGTACAGCGGCGTCAGCTTGCCGAAGTCGGGGCGGCTACGGGCGTCGTCGGGCGTGGAGCCGTTGACGCTGTCGAGCCGAACGAGGGCGTTGAACTTCTGCTGCCGCTGCTGCGGCTCGCCCTCGCGCTGGGCGCGGACCGCGCCGACGACGGCGTCGCCCTTGCGCAGGCCGTAACGCTTGACCTGGCCGAGCGAGACGTAGACGTCGTTGGGGCCGGGCAGGTACCCCGAGGTCCGCACGAACGCGTAGTTGTCGAGGACGTCGAGGATGCCGGCGACCGGCACGAGGACGTCGTCCTCGGTGAGCTCGGGCTCCTCGGTCGAGACGCCGTTGCCGGTCGAGGGCGCGCCGTCGCGGCCGCGGCGCTTGCGGTCGCGGTACCGGCCGCGGCGGCGACGACCGCGGCCGTCGCCGTCCTCGTCGTCGTCGTCACGGAACTGCTGCGGGGACTGCTGGCTGCGGCCGTTCTGGTCGCCGGCCTGCTGCCCGTCACGGGCCTGGCCGTCGCGGGGCTGCCCGTCGCGGGCCTGCCCGTCGCGCTGCTCGCGCTGCTGGCCGTCCCGCTGCTCGCGCTGCTGGCCGTCGCGCTGCTGGCCGTCGCGCGGGCGGCGCTCGCGGCGCGGCCCCTCGCGGTCGGCGCGCACCGTCTCGGCGGTGGGCTGCCCGTCCCGCGTCGTGCCCTCGGCGCGCGCGTCAGAAGACGCGTCCGGGGACGCCTCGACGGGCGTCACGGGGCTCTGCTGGACGACCGGGACGCTCTCCGGGGCGATGACGGAGTCGGCGGCACCGTCGAGTGGCAGGGCCTGCTGCGGCTCCTCGCCGCCACGCGGGGCGGGCGGCCCGGCGGGAGCGCCGGCGCGGCGGCGGCTCCGGCTGGTCGCCGAAGCGGTCGACCGGGGGGTGGTCGGGGTGGTACCGGCCGCGGTCTCGCTCGCCGCGGCGGGCGCGGCACCGTCGGCCGCGCCGGAGCCCGCGCCCCCGTTCTGGTGGGCCGTGATGGCCGCGACCAGATCGGACTTACGCATCCGCCCGGTGCCGCTGATGCCGAGCTGGGCGGCGACCGCCTGCAGCTCGGGCAGGCGCAGCGACGAGAGATTGACGGCGCGCGAACCCGCGGCGGCGGGTTCCACAGGCGCGATCTCTGAAGTGTCGGTCACGAAGGATCCTTCCCTTGCCGGTCGAGGAGATCAGGTCACGACCGAGCGGGACGAGGTCCGGGCGACGCCCGGACTGGTGATGTGCCGCGCTGGTCACCGTGTCCTAGGCAGAAGGATCTGACGGTGGTTCGCGGCGGGGGCAACGGCGGTGGCGCTGCGATGTCGAACTGACATGACATCGAGCCCGCCTGCGGCTGCGCACACACTGTAACACTCAACACGAGCGGGTCGACAAGGCGACATCCGGCTGACAGTGGCACGACTCGCAACAGTCCCGTGACGTGCCGCATTCCTCGGCGGAGGCACGGCGCGGCCAGGACGTCCCCGGCCTCCCGGACGCCGTTCGGTAGTCGGACAGCGGAGCGGAGCCGGAGCCGGTCGACGATCCGTCACGGCGGCGGTTCGACCAGGTGGCCTCCCGTCGTGTCCACGTCCGGGGTGAGCACCGCCCAGCGCTCCGGCCGCGCCGCCGCGACAGCGGCGACCCGGTCGACCTCGGCGTCCGAGACGCAGAAGGCCAGCAGGCTGGGGCCGGCGCCGGAGACGACGGCGGGGACGCCCTCCTCCCGCAGCGACCCCAGCAGCGCGGCGGTCGCCGGCATCGCCGGTCCCCGCTGGGTCTGGTGGAGCCGCTCCCGCGTCGCCTCGAGCAGCAGGTCGGGACGGCGGGTCAGCGCCTCGACGAGCAGCGCGGCGCGCGCGGCGGTGAAGGCCGCGTCGCCGTGCGGCACCGCCGAGGGGAGCATCGCGCGCGCCGCGGACGTCGGCAGGTCGGCGTCGGGCACGCAGACGACGAGGCGGACGGCCGGGTCGACGGCCAGCCCGACGTGCCGTGCGGCCGGGAGGTGACCCGAGCCGGCGCCGTCCGCCACCCAGGCGAGGACGAAACCGCCGAACACGGCTGCCGCGGCGTTGTCCGGATGGCCCTCGGCTGCGGTCGTGAGCGCGAACACGGTCGCCTCGTCGAGCCGCTCGGGCTCGGCCAGCAGGCCGCGGGCCGCGACCAGCCCGGCGACGACGGCGGCCGCCGACGAGCCGAGCCCCTTGCCGTGCGGGATGGCGTTGACGCAGCTCAGATGGAGGTCGGGTGCCTCGACCCCGGCCCGCTCCAGGCCCGTCCGGACGGCGCGGACGACGAGGTGGTCCTCCCCCGTCGGTACCACCCCCGCGCCCTCGCCGACGACATCGACCGTCGCCCGCGCGCCCCCGGCGTCCGGGACCGACGCCTCGACGGTGACGACGTCGTGCACGGCCAGCGCCAGGCCCATGCTGTCGAACCCGGGCCCGAGGTTGGCGCTGCTCGCGGGCACGCGCACGGTGACGGGGACGCCGACGCGCACGCCGCCGACCACCTCCGGGGCCGCTGTCAGCGGTCCCGCGCCGGTGACCCTCACGCCTCGAGGCCGAGGGCGCGCGCCGCGGTCACGGCGTCCACGGGGACTCGCACGGGCTGGACCTCGCCACCGTCCGCGCCGCGCAACGCCCACTGCGGGTCCTTGAGGCCGTGGCCGGTGACCGTGCAGACGACCCGCTGGCCTGCCTCGAGACGTCCGGCCGCGTGGACGGCGAGCAGTCCGGCCACCCCGGCCGCGGACGCCGGCTCGACGAACACCCCTTCGGACGCCGACAGCAGCCGGTGCGCCACCAGGATCGCCTCGTCGTCCACTGCCTCGATGAGGCCCTCCGACTCGTCCCGGGCGGCCAGGGCCTGGCGCCATGAGGCGGGGTTACCGATGCGGATGGCGGTCGCGATGGTCTCCGGGGTGTCCACGGGGTGACCGAGGACGATCGGCGCGGCCCCCGCGGCCTGGAAGCCGAACATGCGGGGCCGCTTCTCGCTGTACTCCTTGTAGCCCTTCCAGTACGCCGTGATGTTGCCGGCGTTGCCGACCGGGAGGCAGTGGACGTCGGGGGCCTCCCCGAGGGCGTCGACGACCTCGAATGCGGCCGTCTTCTGGCCCTCGATGCGGGCCGGGTTGACCGAGTTCACCAGCTCGACGGGGTAGCTCTCGGCCAGCTTTCGCGCGAGCGTCAGGCAGTCGTCGAAGTTGCCTTCGACCTGCAGCAGCGTCGCGCCGTGGGCGATCGCCTGGCTGAGCTTGCCGAGCGCGATCTTGCCGTCAGGCACGAGGACCGCGCAGGTCATGCCCGCGGCGGTCGCGTAGGCGGCCGCGGACGCCGAGGTGTTGCCCGTCGAGGCACAGATGACCGCCTTGACGCCTGCCTCGGCGGCCTTGGAGATCGCCATCGTCATGCCGCGGTCCTTGAAGGACCCGGTCGGGTTGGCGCCCTCGAACTTGATCCACACCTCGCAGCCCGTGCGGGCGGACAGCGTGCGGGCGTGCGTGAGCGGCGTCCCGCCCTCGCCGAGGGTGACGACCGGGGTGTGCGGGCCGACGGGCAGCCGGTCGCGGTACTCCTCGACGACGCCGCGCCAGAGGTGCGCCATCAGTCCGCCTCCTCGGGGGTGCCCTCGACGCGCATGACGCTGTCGACGGAGGCGACCGTGTCGAGCCCGGCGAGCGCCTCGACGGTGGCGGAGAGGGCGGCGTCGGGGGCGCGGTGCGTGACGATGACCAGCGACGCGCGGCCGGACGCGCCCTCCTCGCGCTGCCGCACCTGCTGGCGCACCGTCTCGATGGAGACGCCGTGCTCAGCGAAGACCTGCGCGACCTGGGCGAGCACGCCCGGGCGGTCCTCGACGTCGAGGCTGATGTGGTACCGCGTCGGCACCTCCCCCATCGGCCGCACCGGCAGGTCCGCGTACGAGGACTCCCCCGCCCCGCGGCCGCCGGTCACCCGATTGCGCGCGACGCCGACGAGGTCGCCGAGGACGGCGCTGGCGGTCGGCTGGCCGCCGGCTCCCCGGCCGTAGAACATCAGCTCCCCCGCGGCCTCGGCCTCGACGAAGACCGCGTTGAAGGCGTCGCCGACGCCGGCCAGCGGGTGGGTCGCGGGGATCATGGCGGGGTGCACGCGCACGCTGACGGTCTCGCCGCCGTCGGTCCGGGTGCCGCGCTCGCAGATGGCGAGCAGCTTGACGACGGCGTTCATGGCCTTCGCCGAGGCGACGTCGGCCGCGGTGACGCCGGTGATGCCCTGCCGGTGGACGTCCGCGGCCCGGACCCGGCTGTGGAAGGCGAGGCTGGCGAGGATGGCGGCCTTCGCGGCGGCGTCGAAGCCCTCGACGTCCGCGGTGGGGTCGGCCTCGGCGTAGCCGAGCGCCTGGGCCTGCTCGACCGCCTCGGCGAAGCCCATGCCCGTGGTGTGCATCTTGTCGAGGACGTAGTTGGTCGTGCCGTTGACGATGCCGAGCACGCGACGGACGCGGTCGCCGGCGAGGGATTCGCGCAGCGGGCGGAGCAGCGGGATGGCGCCGGCGACGGCGGCCTCGAAGTAGAGGTCGACGCCGGCGGCGTCGGCGGCGTCGTAGAGCGCGGGCCCGTCCTCGGCGAGCAGGGCCTTGTTGGCGGTCACCACGGACGCGCCGCCGGCCATCGCCTCCAGCAGCAGTGAGCGGGCCGGTTCGATGCCGCCGATGACCTCGACGACGACGTCGACGTCCTTGACCAGGGCCGGGGCGTCCGTCGTGAAGAGCGAGGGGTCGACGTCCAGACCGCGACGCCGGCCCGGACGCCGGACGGCGATCCCGGTCAGCTCGAGCGGAGCGCCGACCCGCTGGGCGAGTTCGGAGGCGTACGTCGTGAGGTTGCGGGCCACCTCCGTGCCGACCACACCGCACCCGAGCAGGGCCACCCTCACCGGCTCCACGCCGCGCTCCTCTCACCGTCCGATGTCCCGGCACGTCCTGTCTGACACACCGCCGGTCGCCCCGGTCGTGCCGTCTCAGCATCCGATCGCCGGCCGGGCGCGTCGTGCGCCCCGGGATCTGCCTCGGCGTCGCCGGACTCGGCCTTCAGTGTGACAGGCGCGCGCGTTCGGCCGCTGCACCGGCGCGGACGGCGGGGCGTGACCGGTCCGGTCACCCGTCCGGAGCAAGGATTACTGCGTCGAGGTGCTTTCCCGGCCACGGACGGCGACATTCGGGTGACGACGCACAGGGAATTCACGACAGCGGGTGAGAACGGATGCGACGGTCGATCCGGGTCGGAGAACCGGCCCAGAGCGAAGCGACGATCCGTCAGGCACCATTGGTCGCCCTCGGCCTGACGGGGAGCCAGAGGCGAAACCCCCGCTCTTGACGATCCGGTGTGGGGAGAATCCGCATGGCTCGAATCACCCGTCCGCGCCCTCCGAGAACGACGAGGGCGCGAGTCGCGGCGGTGACCGTCGGAACTGTCGGACTGGTTGCCGGTGGTGTCGTGATCGCCCAGGCCGCAATTCCTGGCGCGAACGGCGTCATCACCGCCTGCTACGACAAGTCCGGATCCTTGCGCGTCATCGACACGGCGAAGACCAGCTGCGCCCGGGGGGAGACGGTTCTGGCCTGGAACCAGACCGGCCCGGAGGGGCCCGCCGGACCCAAGGGCGCGACCGGGGCGACGGGCACAACCGGTGCCACTGGCGCGACCGGCGCCACCGGTCCGGCTGGGCCTGCTGGTGTCAAGGGCGACACAGGGCCGATGGGCCCGGCGGGCCCGACGGGCGCAACGGGTCCGGCGGGTCCCCAGGGCGAGAAGGGCGCCACCGGCGCCACCGGCGCCCAGGGTGAGAAGGGCGAGACCGGCGCCACCGGCGCCCAGGGTGAGAAGGGCGAGACCGGCGCCACCGGCGCCACCGGCGCCCAGGGTGAGAAGGGCGAGACCGGCGC
>DASQJO010000016.1:0-1844 GCA_035630955.1 Kineosporiaceae bacterium | reverse complement strand
CGGCGACACCGCCTACATCCTGCGGGTCGGGGCGGTCATGCTCGGCGTCACCGTGCTCGTCGGGATCGCCGCGGTCGTCGGCGCCTACTACAGCGCCCTGACCGCGATGGGCTTCGGGCGGGACGTGCGAGGCGCCATGTTCCGCCGGGTCCAGCGCTTCTCGCTGCGCGAGGTCAACACCTTCGGGGCGCCGTCGCTCATCACCCGCAACACCAACGACGTCCAGCAGGTGCAGACGTTCATCATCGTGGCGCTGCTGCTCATGGTGACCGCCCCGATCACCTTGGTGGGCGGCGTGATCATGGCGCTCCGGGAGAACGTCCAGCTCTCCGCGCTGCTGCTCGTCATCGTCCCGGTCATGGTCACCGTCATCGGGCTCGTCCTGATCCGCGCGGTGCCGCTGTTCAGATCCGTCCAGCGGAAGATCGACGTCCTCAACCGCATCCTGCGCGAGAACCTCACCGGCATCCGGGTGGTCCGGGCGTTCGTCCGCACCCGGAGCGAGGAGGCGCGGTTCGCCGAGGCCAACGCCGACCTCACCGCCACCACGCTGGCGGTCACCCGGCTCTTCGCCATCAACTTCCCTGCGCTGATGCTCATCATCAACCTGGCCAGCGTGGCGATCGTCTGGTTCGGCGCGCACCTGGTCGACAGCGGCGAGATGCAGATCGGGAGCCTGACGGCGTTCATCTCGTACGTCATCCAGATCCTCTTCGCGGTGCTGATGGCGGTCATGTCCGTCATCCTGATCCCGCGGGCCGCGGCGTCGGCGGAGCGGATCGACGCCGTGCTGACGACGGAGCCCGCGATCGTGGACCCGGCGGCACCGCGAGCCGCGGACCCCGCGGCGCTCGGCAGTGTGGAGTTCCGGGACGTCGAGTTCCGCTACCCCGGCGCCGAGGCGCCGGTCCTCTCCGGCATCACCCTGAGGTTCGAGCGGGGCCGGACGACGGCGATCGTCGGGAGCACCGGCTCCGGCAAGACCACGCTGGTCAACCTCGTTCCCCGGCTCTACGACGTCACCAGCGGCGCGGTGATCGTGGACGGTGTGGACGTCCGTGAACGGCCGCTGCAGGAGCTCTGGAGCCGTCTCGGGCTGGTCCCGCAGCGCGCGTTCCTCGCCGGCGGGACGGTCCGGGACAACCTGCGCTACGGCAAGGAGGACGCGACGGACGACGAGCTGTGGCACGCGCTCGACGTCGCTCAGGCCCGCGACGTCGTCGAGCAGCTGCCCGGCGGCCTGGACGCCGCCGTCGAGCAGGCCGGCGCGAACCTCTCCGGCGGTCAGCGACAGCGCCTGGCCATCGCCCGCGCCCTCGTGCGCCGCCCCTCGGTCTACATCTTCGACGACAGCTTCTCCGCCCTCGACTACGCGACGGACGCCCGGTTGCGCGCGGCGCTGCGCAGGGACACCGCGGACGCGACGGTGATCCTCGTCGCCCAGCGCATCAGCACCGCCCTCGGCGCCGACAGCATCGTCGTCCTCGACGAGGGCAGGGTCGTCGGCGTCGGCACCCACGACGAGCTGATGGCGACCTGCCCCACCTACACCGAGATCGTGACCTCCCAGCTGCAGGGAGCGGCGGCGTGAGCGCGACGACACGCCCGGCCGTCCCCCCGCAGCGCCGCGGCCCGTTCGGCGGCGGCCCCGGCGCGGGCCTGGGCATGCCGGTGGAGAAGGCGACCGCCTTCGGCCCGACGCTGAAGCGGTTGCTCGGCCGGCTCCGGCCGGAGCGGGTCCGGGTCGCGGCCGTGATCCTGCTGGCGCTGACCAGCGTCGCGTTCAGCGTGGCCGGCCCGAAGCTGCTGGGCAACGCGACGAACATCCTCTTCGAGGGTGTCGT
>DASQJO010000015.1:0-8079 GCA_035630955.1 Kineosporiaceae bacterium | reverse complement strand
TCGTGGAGGAGGGGCCGCGGTTCGCGCTCTCCCACGACCTCGTGCGGCAGACGGTCGAGCAGGGCGTCTCGGCCGCCCGGCGGGCGCGCCTGCACGCACGGCTCGCCGACGCCGTCCGCGCCGGGCCCGCGCTGACCCCTCAGGACGTCGTCGCCGTCGCGCGCCACCTCAGCCTCGCGGAGACCGTCGTCGGTCCCGCGGAGGCGATCCCCTACCTCGTCACCGCCGCGGACGATGCCCTCTCCCGGCACGCGCACCGGGAGACCGAGCGCCTGCTCCAGCAGGCCCTCGACCTGGCCTCGCGCGTGGCGGACCCCGCGGAGCGGGCGCAGCTGGCCATGCCCCTGCGAGGGAGGCTGGCGATCGTCCGGACGTGGAGCCGCGGCGTGCTCGCGGACGGCGGCACCGCCGGTGAGGAGTTCACGACCGCGCCGGGGAACGCCGAGAGCACCTTGGGCTGGCTCGCGGCCCTGATCACATCCGCCGTGACCGGCCGCTACGGCGAGGTCGTGGACGTCGCGGAGCGGGTGCTCGACGCCGAGCCCTCGACGGCGGCCCGGGCCGGCGCGCACTACCTGGCCGGCTGGGCGTGCTTCGTGACGGGGCGGATCGACGACGCGGATCGCCACCTGCAGGCGTTCGAACGCCTCGGCGAGGGCGCGGGCCAGCTGCGCCAGGTCTCCGCCAACGCCTCTCTCGACGTGGCCGCGGCCGGGTACGCGGCACTCGTGGCCCATGCTCGCGGAGACGAGGCCGAGGCCGATCGGTGGCAGGAGCTGATGTGGTCCCGGGTGGAGGGCAGGGCACAGCCGAACGGGCTCGAGGCGGACCAGCACGGCGCCTGGTTGGCGGCGATGCGCGGGGACGCCCGACGAGCGCGGTTGCTGGCCGCGAAAGTCCTGCAGGACGCCGAACGCTTCGACTACCCCCTGTACACCAGGCACCTGTCCGTGGTCGCGGCCTGGGCTGACGCCATGCTGGGGGACCCGTTCGCGCCGGGCCGCGCCGACTCGGCGTACGCCGAGTCGGAGGCGTCGGGGATCCGCCTGTTCGCACCGTTCTACCTGCTCCTGTGCGCCGAGGCGCACGCCGCGCACGGGCGGCGTGAGGAGGCCGGCGCACGGGTCGCGCGGGCCTGGGCGACCTCGGAGGACCTCGGCGACGTCCCGAGCGCACCCCGGCTGCTCGCGCTCGCCGACGACCTCGGGCCCGGGCGGGTGCAAGCCTCGCGCAAGCCCTGAGCGGCACCCTCGTCGCGGCTGCCGTCCGCCCGAGGAGATCCCGATGAGCCGTTCCGTTCCCGACCTGGTGCTGCGCCGGGTGCCACCCGCCCGCCGGCACCTCGCCCGTGCCCTCGCACCGGACGTGCCCGACGACACCGGCTGCAGCTGGTGGGAGCTGGTGGACATCGCCGCCGCACCGGACGGCACGGCCACCGGCGTCGCGCTGACCAGGACGGATGCGGAAGGTGTGGCACGGGTCGTCGCGCTGGCCGCCGTCGGCACCGCCGACGTCGACCCGGTGCCGCGGCTGCTGCTGGAGCTCGTCGCCGCGCTGCGCCGCTCCGACGCCACGGCCCTCGAGGTGCGCTGCGCCCGACCGGAGGTGCTCGCGGAGCTGCAGGCCGAGGACGGCGAGCTCGTCGGCGACGTCGTCGTCGTCCGGTTCTGACGCAAACCGCGTCCAAGCTCTGTGCAAGCCCCGAGGGACAGGCTCCTGACCGTCCCCTCCGGATCACCACCAGGAGCCCGCGATGCAGACCACCTATCCCGCCCCCACCGCCCCCGCCGTCCGGACCGGCGTCGCCGGCTGGATCGCGCGCCACCCGTTCGCCGCGTTCCTCATCTGGCTCTACACGGTCGGACAGGTCTTCGCCTTCATCCCCGTCGTCGTCGACGTCCCGGTGCCGCGCCAACTGTTCGTCGTCGCCGCCACCGTGTTCGGGATCTTCCTGCCGGCCCTCGCCGCGACCTGGATCGCCGACGGGCGCGACGCCGCGATGCGCTTCCTGCGCCGGCTCGTGGACTGGCGGGTCGCGATCCGCTGGTACGTCCTCGCGCTCGTCGTCGTCCCGCTCGTCGCGGTCGCCCTGGCCCGGCTGTTCCTCGGCGCTCCCGCGGACACGTCGCCGTCCGCGCTCGTCGACGCCCTGATCTCGGGCTTCGCGCTCTCGTTCCTGCTGACGCTCGTGCCGAACAACTGGCTGGAGGAGGGCGCCTGGTCGGGGTTCGCGCAGGCGCGCCTGCACCGGACGCACACGGCTGTCGTGGCCGCGCTCATCATCGCGCCGCTGTTCGCGCTCCAGCACGTGTCGCTGGCCGTCGGCAACCCGCTCGCGCTCGTGCTGCTCGCCGTCCTGGCGATCCCCTTCCGGATGCTCACGGGCTTCATCTGGAACGGCACCGGCAGCCTGTTCGTCCTGGGCTTCCTCCACGCCGCGGGTAACGCCGTCGGGGGCGGCAGCGGCTTCACGGACGGCTTCCTGCGGCACCTCTACCCGGACGCCGCCGCCACCGCCGGCCTCATGCACCTGCTGGCGTTCGCGGTGGTCGGGATCGTCGTCCTCGTCGCCACGCGTGGCCGCCTCGGCGGGCGCCGGACGGACGGCGGTGAGCGGTGATGCTCGAGATCCGCTCCCTCACCAAGAGCTTCGGCCACCGCCGGGCCGTCGACGACCTCACCGTCACGGTCCACCCGGGGAGCGTCACCGGCTTCCTCGGCCCGAACGGGGCCGGTAAGACCACGACGCTGCGCATGGCCGTCGGGCTCGCCCGGCCCGACCACGGCCAAGTGCTCCTCGGCGGCCACCGCTACGCCGACCTGAAGGCCCCGCTGCGCGAGGTGGGCGCCCTGCTCGACGCGCGCGCCGTCCACCCCCGCCGCACCGCCTACCAGCACCTGCGGGTGCTCGCCGACACCCACGGGATCCCGCGCAGGCGGGTGGAGGAGGTGCTCGGCCTCGTCGGTCTGGCCGACGCCGCCGGGCGCCGCCCCGGCCGGTTCTCCCTGGGCATGGCACAGCGGCTCGGCATCGCGACGGCGCTGCTCGGCGACCCCGCGATCCTGCTGCTCGACGAGCCGGTGAACGGCCTCGACCCCGAGGGCGTCCGCTGGGTCCGCGAGCTGCTGCGCGGCCTGGCCGACGAGGGCCGCACCGTCTTCCTGTCCTCCCACCTCATGAGCGAGACGGCGCTCACCGCCGATCGCGTCGTCGTGCTGGGGCGGGGCCGCCTGGTCGCCGACGTCCCGCTCGAGGAACTCACCTCGGCCGGCCGACCCACCGTGAAGGTCCGGACGCCGCAGCCTGAGCGGCTGCGGGCGCTGCTCCCGGGTTCCGTGGACGCCGACCCGCACGACCCTCTCGCACTCGTCGTCACCGATGTCACCGCCGAGCAGGTGGCCGACCTCGCCGCCCTGCACGCGATCCCGCTGCACGAGCTCACCCCGATCCGGACCTCCCTCGAGGACGCCTACCTCGAGCTGACCCGACACGAGGTCGAGTACGCCCCGACCACCGTCCCCGAAGGGAGCGCCGCACGATGAGCACCGTCCCGGCCCTGCGCGGGCCCGCCGTTCCTGACATCCGGCTCACGTGGGGCCACGTCGTCGCCTCCGAACTGCGGCGGCTGCGGACCCTAGGTTCCACGTGGTGGTTCACCGCGATCCTCGTCCTGCTCGTCGCACTCGTCGGAACGTTCCCGGCGATCGGCGTCGCGGTCCACGCCCTGGACGGGCCGCCCGACGAGGCGGGTCCGCTCGGCGGCGCCCTCGGCGGCATCCAGGCCGCGGGGATCCTGGTCGCGGCGTTCGGCGTGCTCGCTGCGAGCGCGGAGTACGCGACAGGCATGGTGGCGGCCACGTTCACGGCGGTCCCGCGCCGCAGCACCGTCGTCGTGGCGCGGGCCGCCGCGGTGGGCGCGGTGGTGCTGCTGCCGTCGCTCGTGCTGACCTTCGGGACGTTCGGGATCGTCCGCGTGCTCCTGGGGCCGGCCGGTGCCGCGCTGCCGCTGACGACGGAGGTGGCGATCGCCCTGGCGGGTGCGGCCGTCGGGCTCGCCGTCCTGGCGATGCTCGGCGTCGCCGCCGGCTGGCTGCTCCGGAGCACTGCGGGCGGCATCACCGCCGTCGTCGTCCTCGTGCACATGCTGCCCGCCGTGGGCCTGATCCTGCCGGCGGCGGTGGCCGACCGCGTGCTCCCCTGGCTGCCCGGCAACGCGCTCGGAGCGATCATGGCTCCCGGGCACGTCCAGGGGATGCCGCCGGCGTGGGCCTCCCTCGCGGCTCTCGTCGCGTACGTCGCGGCAGCCCTCGCGTTGGCCGCGGCCGTCGTCCGCCGCCGCGACGTGTGAGCCTCGCTGCCGGACTATGCCGATCTCTACTCCGAGAACTAGAGAGTGCTACACGAAGGCATCGACCGTCGGTCCCGCCGCCCGTGCACGCGGCGGGGCCGACGGCGCGAGTTACGGTGCGGGGATGACGACTTCGACCGCGCCCGCCGGCACCACGCTCCGCTCCACCGTCCCCGGCGTGACAACGGCACGCACGGTCGACTCGGTGAACCCCGCCGACCTGTCGGACGTCGTCGCCCGGGTCGACCTCGCCGGGCCCGATGCGATCGTCGAGGCGGCGCGCTGGGCGAACACCGCTCAGCGGGAGTGGGCGGCCGTTCCGGCGCCGGTCCGCGGCCGCGTCATCGCTGCGATCGGCCGGCTCGTGGAGGCGAACTTCGAGGCGCTCGCCGAGCTCGTCACCCGGGAGGTCGGCAAGCCGATCGCGGAGTCCCGCGGCGAGGTGCAGGAGATCGTCGACACCTGCGACTTCTTCCTCGGCGAGGGCCGCCGCCTCTACGGGCAGACGGTGCCGAGCGAGATGCCGGACAAGCAGCTGTTCACGTTCCGGGTACCGGTCGGGACGGCGGTGATCGTCACGGCGGGCAACTTCCCTGTGGCGGTGCCCTCGTGGTACCTGGTCCCGGCGCTGCTGGCCGGCAACGCCGTCGTCTGGAAGCCGGCCGAGTACGCGGCGGCCACCGCCGACGCCCTGGCCCGGATCTTCGTCGCCGGCGGCCTGCCCGAGGGGCTGCTGACCGTCGTCCACGCCGACGGCGCCGCCACCTTCGAGGGCCTCGACCGTGCGTTGCAGCAGGGCCTCGTGGGCAAGGTCGGCTTCACCGGCTCCACCGACGTCGGCCGCAGGATCGGCGAGCTCTGCGGCCGGTACCTGCAGTCCCCCTGCCTGGAGCTCGGCGGCAAGAACCCGATGGTCGTGACCGAGGACGCCGACCTCGACCTCGCCGTCGAGGGCGCCCTCTTCGGCGGCTTCGGCACGGCCGGGCAGCGCTGCACGAGCCTCGGCACCGTGATCGTCCAGGAGCACGTGCACGAGCCGTTCCTGCGCCGGTACGAGGCCGCCCTTCGCGCCGCGCGGGTCGGCGACCCCACGCAGGACGTCGTCATGGGTCCGCTGCTCGCGCCGCACTTCGCCGAGCGCTACGAGAGCTACCTGGGCTGGATCCGCGACGCCCACCGGGTGCTCGGCTCGAACGGCGTCGGGCGCATCGGGGCCGGCAACCCGCGCGAGGGTTTCGTCGGCGACGCCGAGAGCGGGCTCTACTACCACCCCGTCGTCGTCGACGGTGTCCGGCCGGACGACGAGCTCTTCCGCACCGAGACCTTCGGCCCGATCGTCGGGGTCACGACCTACGGCACCCTCGACGAGGCGATCGAGCTGGCCAATCTGCCGGGCTACGGCCTCTCGTCGTCGATCTACACGACGAACCCGAGGTCCGCGTTCCGGTTCCGGCAGGGCATCGGCGCAGGCATGGTGAGCGTCAACAACTCGACGTCCGGCGCCGAGGCGCACCTGCCGTTCGGCGGGAACGGCAAGAGCGGCAACGGCTCACGGCAGTCCGGCGTGTGGGTGCTCGACCAGTTCACCCGCTGGCAGTCCATGAACTGGGACTACTCGGGCCGGCTGCAGAAGGCGCAGATGGACGTGACCACCCTCCCCGCGGACACCGGTTTCCGGATCTGACTCAGCGGCCCCCTGCGGACGACAGCGCCGGCGCCCACCCTCCGGGTCACTGACGGGCAAGGATCCAGCGCGGGCCCGCGACCAGCACCGACGAGGGCAGCCGGGCCCGCAGGCCGCGGTCGGCGGTGACGACGAGCACGAGGTCGCCGGTGTCGACGAGCTCCTCCGCCAGCGCGACGACGGCGCTGTCGCCGTCCGCCGTCGCCCGGACCGCCTCGACGCCCTCCGGCGCCGCGACGTCGCGCGCCTGTCCCTCGAGCACCGCGACGAGGCGGAGGACGGCGAGCGTGCGGCCGTCGGGCGCCGTCACCTGCGACCCGTGCAGCGGTGCGATCTCGGCGAGCAGGCGCGCGGCCGCCGCCGCCCTGTTGCGCCACCATCCGTCCGGCCGGGAGCCCATGACGTTGGCGACGTCGACGACGAGGACGACCGGCGGCGCTGGCACGAGTGCAGAGTTCCCCGTTCCGTCGCCGCATGCACTAGGCGCGGGTGGGAAGGGGAACGACATGGCCGTCGACACCCGCGATTTCGTCCCTCGACGCGCGATCGTCACCGGTGCCGAGTCCGGCATCGGCCGTTCCATCGCCGTCGCGCTCGCCGACCTCGGCTGCGACGTCGGCATCACCTGGTACCGCGACGAGCAGATGGCCAAGGACACCGCCGAGATGGTCCGGGCCGCGGGGGGTCGGGCGGAGATCGCGCACGTCGACCTGCGCGACGTGCCCTCAGCGGCCGACGTCGTCGATCGGCTGGCCGACGCCCTCGGCGGGGTCGACGTCCTCGTCAACGACGCCGGCACGGGGACGACGGTGCCGTTCCTCGAGGTGGACTACGACCAGTGGCGCGAGGTGCTCACCGTCGACCTCGACGCGGCGTTCCTGTGTGCGCAGCGGGCCGCCCGCCGGATGGTCGACGCCGGTCGCGGCGGCCGGATCGTCAACATCACGAGCATCCACGAGCGGTACCCCCTCGTCGGCAATGCGCCGTACAGCGCAGCCAAGGGCGGTCTCGGCCTGCTCACCAAGGTCATGGCGCTCGAGCTGGCCGAGCACGGCATCACCGTCAACAGCGTCGGCCCCGGCGAGATCGCGACGGCGATGACGGGCCAGGAGGACCAGGAGCCGGCCGAGTCGCCGCGCCCCGGCGTCCCGCTGGGCCGGCCAGGCGATGCCCGGGAGATCGCCGAGGTCGTCGCGTTCCTCTGCGGGCCGGGCGCCGGCTACGTCACCGGCGCGACGTGGCTCGCGGACGGCGGGATGTCGCTCATGGGCCCGGTCGCGGGGTCGTCACTGCAGGACGGCTCCTGGCGCCGGGTCTGATCCTTTGAACCGATCAGTCGAGGCCGATCAGTCGAGGCCGATCAGTCGAGGCCGATCAGTCGAGGCTGATCAGTCGAACAGGTCCTCCAGGAACGACTTCTTCTTCTTCCGCCGGTAGCGCGGGTCGTCGTAGCGGTTGTCGTCCCGGTAGTCGCCGCGGTACTCCTGGTAGGGCCGGTCGTCGTAGCGCGGCTCACGGCGGGGCTCCGGAGTGCCCCAGGAGGGCGGTGCCGCCGACGCCGCGGCGACCTCACGCGACTCGGCGTCGATGAGCTTCTCCAGCTCGCCGCGGTCGAGGAACACCCCCCGGCACTCCGCGCACTGGTCGACGACGATCCCGCTGCGCTCGTAGCTGCGCATCGGGCCGTGGCACTTCGGACACGTCAGCTCCATGTCCGCCCAACGGACCGGCCGCGGGTCATGGTTCCCTGTCCGCATGGGTCCCGCGCTGCCCGCGCGCGCCGACGTCGTGGTCGTCGGCGGCGGCGTCATGGGCACGAGCACGGCCTTCCATCTGGCCGAGGCCGGGGTCGACGTCCTGCTCGTCGAGCGCGACGGCCTGGGTGTCGGGTCGACGTCCAAGGCGGCCGGGGGTGTGCGGGCCCAGTTCTCCGACGCGCTCAACATCGTGCTTGGGGCGCGCGGGCTCGAGGCCTTCGCCGACTTCCCGCGGCGTCCGGGTCAGGAGATCGACCTGCGGCGGCACGGCTATCTGTTCCTGCTCACG
>DASQJO010000014.1:0-1919 GCA_035630955.1 Kineosporiaceae bacterium | reverse complement strand
GCCGCCAACCCGCGGCCGAGCCCGCGCACGGGCCGGGTCCCGGCCGACGCCGACGTGCTCCTGGAGCAGCTCACCGCCGTGGGAACACCCGAGCAGGTCCCCGCCCAGCTCGAGCGGTGGGAGGCCGTGGCGGACATCGTGATGGTCGGCCTTCCCCCGGGCGTTCCCTGGGCGACGATCGAGGCGACACTGCGGGCGGCCGCGCCGCTGCATCGTTGCGACGAGCGCGTGGCCGAGGCCGCGCTCGTCGCGGACGGGAGCCGGTCGTGACGTCCCGCCCCGGACCGCCCGTCGCCGCCGGGACCGCCCGGCGGCCGGCCGTGACGTCCGACTACCGGCCCAACCGCGTGCGCGGGCCGCTCAACGCGCTCTTCTTCGGCGTCCTCGACGGATACCTCGACCGCCTGCTGCGCCCGTACAAGCGGCGCGTCTTCGCCGACCTGCCGGCGACGGTGGTCGAGCTCGGACCCGGCGTCGGGGCCAACCTGCGCTACCTGGCGCCGGGGACCCGCCTGATCGCGATAGAGCCGAACCGGGCCATGCACTCCCGGCTGCGGACCAGAGCCGCGCGAGCACGCGTCGACCTCGACCTGCACGACGCGGTCGGGGACCGGCTCGACCTGCCCGACGCCTCGGTGGACGCCGTCATCTCCAGCCTCGTGCTGTGCACCGTTCCCGACCCCGCCGCCGTCGTCGCCGAGGTCCGGCGCGTCCTGCGTCCGGGCGGCCGCTTCGCGTTCGTCGAACACGTCGCCGCTGCGGAGGGCACCCTGCTGCGACGCCTCCAGCGCGTGGTGCGCCGGCCCTGGGGCTGGGCCTTCGAGGGCTGTTCCTGCGAGCGGGACCTGCGGGCGGTGGTCGAGGCGGCCGGGTTCGCCGACACGACCATCACCGACCACCGCCTGCGCAGTCCCTTCCTCCCCGCCAACACCCAGATCGCGGGGGTCGCGACGACACGGATCAGGGACGTGCCGGCGCCGGAGCGATGTGCTCGGCGATGATCCTGCGGGCGACGATCTCCGGGGACGGCAGCTCGCCTCGTTCGTGACGGGCGAGGAAGCGTTCTCGATCGGGGAAGTACGTCCCGGCGAGCGCGTGGGCGCGGATCACGGACTGCATGTCGGTGTCCATGATCCCGGGATCGACGACGGTGGCCCGCACGGACGGGTCGTCGGCGTGCTGCTGGGCGAGGCACTCCATGAACATCTCGGCGCCGCGCTTGGTGGAGCAGTAGACGGATCGACCGCCGCTCGGCTCGTGCGCCGCCGACGACGACACGTACAGCACGTGGACGAGGCGGCTGATGGGCCGGGAGACGGTGAGGTAGACCGCCATGGCCGCGAGCAGTGCGTTGGTGAGCAGCATCGGGGCGACCAGGTTGACGTTCACCGCGTCGAGCAGCCAGTCGGGCTGCAGGGATCCGATCGCGGCGAACGGCTCGATCGTTCCCGCGTTGTGGATCAGAGTGACGTCGTGCCCGTCGACGAGCTGGGACAGCTCGGCCGGCCCGGGCAGGTCCTCGGGCTTCGACAGGTCGGTGATGCGCAGCTGCACCTGCGGACCCTCCGCCGCCAGTTGCCTCTCGGTGAAGGTCCGCCCGAGGGCCACGATGGGATAGCCGGCGTCGTACAGCTGGTCGAAGAGCGCGGCGCCGAGACCCCTCGAGACGCCCGTGATGACCGTCGTCGGACGCTCGGGTCCGCGGGCCCCGCCGCGGGAACGACGGCGTCCGTCGCCGGCCGCGACGTCGGCGCCGTCCCGGGTGCTCTGCTCGGTGACGCGCCTGCCGCCGACCTGTGTCCGCCAACCCAGCACCATGACATCTTGCGATGTCAGGCTCGCGCTGCCCAGACGCAGCCCCAGTGACTGCCCGAAGGGGCTGTGAGCTGCGACTACGTCGCGTCGGCGTTGCGTTGCCA
>DASQJO010000013.1:0-2080 GCA_035630955.1 Kineosporiaceae bacterium | reverse complement strand
GCGACTGGCGACGGGCGGCGTCCGGCGCCTCGCCGTCGGCCTCGTCGTGCTGATGAACGTCGTGCTCGGTGTGCTGCTCGTCTACCTCGGTACGCACTGGCCGACGGACGTGTTCGCCGGCTGGGTCCTCGGGGCCACGATCGGCTGGCTCGTCGCGCAGCTGGCACTGCGGGTCGTGCCCCTGCGGCGCGGAGAGGCGTCAGTGCAGCTCGAGCGATGGCATGAGCAGGGCCGCGCCGGACGTCAGGCCGAGTGACGACGCCAGCTCGCCGAGCGACCCGGGCACCGGTCCTGCCACAGCCGCCGCGGCCGGGTCCTCGCTGGAGGTCGGCCGACGCAGCCGCCGGACCAACGGCACCTGCGGGAAGGGTCGCACCGGTGTGTCGTAGGGAAGGCCGGCCCGCTCCCGCGCCAGTTCCACGGCGCGGCGCAGACCGCCCAGCTCGTCGACCAGGCCGCGGTCGTGCGCGTCCGCCCCGGTCCACACCCGGCCGCGGGCGATCTCGTGGACCCGCTCCCGCTCCATGCCGCGGCCTGCGGCGACCTTGCCGGTGAAGTCGTCGTAGATCCGGTCGAGCGACTCCTGCAGTCGCTGCCACTCGTCATCGGAGTAGCGGGCCCGCGCCGAGAACATGCGGGCGTGCCGGCCGGCCGTCACCGCGTCGTTGCCGACGCCGAGACGCTCCAGGAGGTCGGCGACGACCGGCTTGCCGCCGAAGACCCCGATCGAACCGGTCAGGGTGGTGGGCAGGGCGACGATCGCGTCGGCGGGTGCGGCGATGAAGTACCCGCCGGAGCCGGCGACGGCGCCCATGGAGACGACGACCGCCTTGCCCGCGGCCCTGACGGCCTGCACCGCGCCCCAGACCGCGTCCGAGGCGACGTACGAACCGCCGGGGCTGTCGACGCGGAGCAGCACGGCACGGACGTGCTCGTCGTCCGCCGCCGCGCGCAGGGCAGCGCCGAGGGTGTCGGAGCCCAGAGCCGGCCCGCGCAGCCCCCGCCCGCTGCGCCCGAGCCGGATCTCGCCGACGGCGTGGACCAGCGCGACGACGCCACGTCCGCGGCCCGCGCGGCGGCGGCGGATCGTCTCGATCGGCGGGAGTTTGCGGTGGTAGGCGGAGAGGAACCGCAGCGAGGCGTCCTCGCCGACCACGGCGCGTGCCGCCTCGTAGACCTCGTGCCGATAGCCGAGCCGATCGACGAGGCCGGCGTCCAGAGCCTCGGCGGCGGACAACGGCGCGCGGTCGACGAGCTCGCGGACGCCGGCCGGCGCCAGTCCGCGGTTCCCGGCGACGTCGGTGACGACCTGCTCGAGCGCGGATGCCGCCAGCCGCTCGCTGGCCTCCCGATGGGCGTCGCTGAAGTCCCGACGAAGGAGCATGTCCGCGGCGTTCTTGTACTCGTAGCGCTGGCCGAACTGCGGCTCGATGCCGGCGCGCTCGAGGGCTCCGCGCAGGAACAACGGCTCGACGGCGACACCGGTGATACCGACGTCGCCCGACGGCTGCAGCCACACCTCGTCGAACGCGGCGGCGAGCACGTAGCCGGGAGTGCCGGGTCCGCCCTCGCCGAACGTCTCCGCCCAGCCCCAGGCTCGCTTGCCGTTCAGCCGGAACGCGCGGACGGCGAGGGCGATCTCCTGCGCCTGCGCGAGCCGCAGTCCCCCGCCGCCGACCTTGGCGACCAGGCCGACGACCGCGGGATCGTCGGCGGCCTCCGCGAGCCGTTCGAGGACGGTGGTGAGGGTCAGCCCGCGCGCGGTCTGGAGGCGGCCGAGGAGGTCCGGGGGTGGAGCGGCTGCGAGGCCATGGGTGAGGTCGAGCTCGAGCAGGAGCTTGCCCGGCTGCGCACCGGGAGCGACCCGTCTCACCGAGCCGGCCACCCGCTCGACGGCCTCTGGAACCCGCACACCCGCCATGTCCACCCCTTCCGCCGCCCGAGCTCCGAACCTAACCCCGCAACCTGACCGACGCTCTCTCCAGGGGAGCGGCCATGTCCGGATTCTGGACGCCGGTGCCGGCGACCCCGGGTCAACGCTTGACGAACCGTGGACTTCCAGGCGTCAATAAGATTACGA
>DASQJO010000012.1:0-6470 GCA_035630955.1 Kineosporiaceae bacterium | reverse complement strand
GGCGCCACGAACCCGGTGCTCCTCGTCGGGTGGGAGTCGGACGCCGACGCCGCCGAGCTGTTCACCGGCTGCACGCTGGTGGCGAGGATCGACAACGGCCACGGCGTCGACAACGACGAGGACGGCACGCCGGTCCGCCTCTGCACCGGCCCCGCGCAGCCGTGGCCCCGGATCTGGCCCCGGATCCGCCACCTCGGCTGACCACCCTCAGCCGGTGAGGACGACGAGGGGGCGGGCCAGGGGTCCCTCCTCGGTGATCACTGCGACCAGCGAGCCGTCGGGGGCGAAGGCGGCGGCGGGCGCCGGTCCCAGCCCGATCGCCGGGAGCCGGACGCCGTGGGCGAGCCGGCGGGCCTCGTCGCCGGACAGCTCGCGCGCGGGGAAGGCGAGGCGGGCCGCCTCGGCCAACGGCAGCAGCACGAGGTCCTGCTCGAGCTGCTCCAGGGTCCGTGCCTGCACGAGCCCGTACGGCCCG
Source organism: Kineosporiaceae bacterium (assembly GCA_035630955.1). Lineage (GTDB taxonomy): Bacteria > Actinomycetota > Actinomycetes > Actinomycetales > Kineosporiaceae > DATKNA01. Next base: position 5,995 of record DASQJO010000012.1, on the reverse strand, counting down.
ACGCGGGTCCGCCGCAGTGCGGCGAGCGACCCGCCCACGCCGAGGCCGGCACCGAGGTCCCGGGCCAGGGCGCGGACGTAGGTCCCCGACGAGCAGACCACCCGGACGTCGAGGTCGACCACGGGCACTCCGGCGTCCGCGCCGTCGCGCCGGGCGAGGACCTCGAACTCGGCCACGGTCACCGGCCGGGCACCGAGCTCGACGGCCTCCCCGGCGCGCACGCGCGCGTAGGCGCGCTGACCGTTCACCTTGACCGCGCTCACCGAGCTCGGCACCTGGTCGATGTCCCCGGTGAGGGCCGAGACGCCGGCGTCGACGGCGGCATCCGTCAGATCGCCCGCGTCCTGCCGGGCGAGGACCTCCCCCTCGGCGTCGTCCGTGACCGTCGTGACGCCGAGCCGCATCGTCGCGAGGTACTCCTTCTCGGCGCCCACGAGGTAGGTCAGGAGCCGGGTGGCGCGCTCGACCCCGACGACGAGCACGCCCGTCGCCAGCGGGTCGAGCGTCCCCGCGTGCCCGACCCGGCGGGTACCCGCGAGCCTGCGGATCCGGGCCACGACGTCGTGGCTCGTCAGGCCGGCCGGCTTGTCGACGACGACGAGTCCGCTGCCCACCATGTCAGCGCCGGTCGCCGACCTCGACGTCCTCCTCGATCGAGCCGGGCTCGTCCTCGTCGTCGTGGCGGTACGGGTCGGCGTCGCCGGCGTACTGCGCCGTGGCGGCCAGCGCCGCGACGTCGGCGTCCCGGGCGGCGGCCGCCTGGAGGAGCTCGTCGATGTGCGCGGCGTTCTCGGGCACGGCGTCGGCCACGAACTCCAGCGTCGGGGTGAGGCGGACGCCGGTGCGCCGGCCCACCTCGGACCGGACCACGCCCTTGGCGCTCTCCAGGGCGGCGCGGCTGGCGGTCTGCTCCTCGGCGTCGCCGAGCACGGTGTAGAAGACGGTCGCGTGCTGCAGGTCGTTGGTCACCCGCGCGTCGGTGACGGTGACGAACCCCAGCCGGGGGTCCTTGACGCGGCGCTCCAGTGTCTCCGCCACGATCTCGCGGATGCGGTCGGCGAGCTTGCGGGCGCGTGCGCTGTCAACCATGACGTCCTCGTCGGTGTCAGGGGAGCCGGTGTCTCCGGCCCCGATCAGGGGGACCCGGCGGATGGCGCCGGGCGGAACGCGGTCGGGCTCCTCTCACTCGTCGGCGTCGTCCCAGATCCGCTGCCGGGCGGCGAGCAGGTCGATCTCGGGGCGTCCTGCCACGAGCCGCTCGCAGGCGTCCAGCACCTCCCGGCAGTGCCCCGGGTCGGGGGCGACCACACCCACGCCGACCTCGGCGCGGCGGTGCAGGTCGAGGTGGCCCGTCTCCGCGGCGCTCACGGAGTACGCGCGGCGCAGCTCGGCGACGATCGGCCGGACGACCGACCGCTTCTCCTTGAGGGAGTGCACGTCGCCGAGCAGCAGGTCCAGGCTCAGGGACCCGACGAACACCGCGTCCTCCTCGTGATGACAGTGGCGCCGGGCCCTGTCAGGGGCCCGGCGCCACATGCGCGCCTCAGGCGCGGGGCTTCTCGCGCAGCTCGAACGTCTCGATGACGTCCTCGTTCTGGATGTCGTTGAACGACCCCAGCCCGATGCCGCACTCGTAGCCCTCGCGGACCTCGGTCACGTCGTCCTTGAACCGCCGCAGCGAGTCGATGACGAGGTTGTCGTTGACCACCACGCCGTCGCGCAGCAGCCGCGCCTTCGCGTTCCGGCGGATCTCCCCGGAGCGGACGATGCAGCCGGCGATGTTGCCGAACTTGCTGCTGCGGAACACCTCGCGGACCTCGGCGGTCCCGAGCTGGACCTCCTCGTACTCCGGCTTGAGCATGCCGCGCAGGGCGGCCTCGACGTCCTCGATCGCCTGGTAGATGACCGAGTAGTACCGGACGTCGACGCCCTCGCGGTCGGCCAGCTCCCCGACCCGGCCCGTGGGCCGGACGTTGAAGCCGAGGATGACCGCGTTGTCGACCGTCGCGAGGTTGACGTCGTTCTGCGTGATCGCACCGACGCCGCGGTGGATGACCTGCAGCGCGACCTCGTCGCTGACCTCGAGCTGTGCGAGCGCGTCCTCGAGGGCCTCGACCGAACCGGAGACGTCGCCCTTGAGGATCAGGTTGAGGGTCTGCACCTTGCCCTGCTCCAGGGCCTTGGTGAAGTCCTCCAGGCTGATCCGCTTGCGGCGCTTGGCCAGCGTGGCGGCGCGCTCGACGGCCTCCCGCTTCTCGGCGATCTGCCGGGCCGTGCGGTCGTCCGGCGCCACGATGAACGTGTCACCGGCCCGCGGGACCGACGTCAGACCGAGCACCTGGACCGGCCGCGACGGCAGCGCGACGTCGAGCACCTCGCCGTTCTCGTCGAGCATCGCCCGGACCCGGCCGTAGGCCGTGCCGCAGACGATCGAGTCGCCGACCGCGAGCGTGCCGGACTGCACCAGCACGGTCGCCAGCGGACCGCGGCCCTTGTCGAGGCTCGCCTCGATGGCCACGCCGCGCGCCGCCTTGTCGGGGTTCGCCCGCAGGTCGAGCGCGGCGTCTGCGGTGAGCAGGATCGCCTCGAGCAGCTGCTCCATGCCCTGCCGCTGCTTGGCCGACACGTTGACGAACATCGTGTCGCCGCCGTACTCCTCGGCCACGAGGTTGTACTCGGTGAGCTGCTGGCGGATCTTGTCGGGGTTCGCCCCCTCCTTGTCCACCTTGTTCACCGCGACGACGATCGGGACGCCGGCCGCCTGGGCGTGGTTCAGCGCCTCGATGGTCTGCGGCATGACGCCGTCGTCGGCGGCGACCACCAGCACGGCGATGTCCGTCACCTTGGCACCGCGGGCACGCATGGCCGTGAAGGCCTCGTGACCCGGGGTGTCGATGAAGGTGATCGCGCGGTCGACGTCCTCGTGCGTGTAGTGCACCTGGTACGCGCCGATGTGCTGGGTGATGCCGCCGGCCTCGCCCGCCACGACGTTCGCGTGCCGGATCGCGTCGAGCAGCTTGGTCTTGCCGTGGTCGACGTGACCCATGACGGTCACCACCGGCGGACGCGGCTCGAGGAACTCCTCGTCGTCCTCGGCCTCGCCCTCGAGGTCGATGTCGAACGACTCGAGCAGCTCGCGGTCCTCGTCCTCGGGGGACACGACCTGGATGTCGTAGCCGAGCTCGGCACCGAGCAGGCCGAACGTGTCCTCGTCGAGGGACTGCGTGGCCGTCGCCATCTCGCCGAGGTGGAACAGCACCGTGACGAGGCTCGCCGGGTTCGCGTTGATCTTCTCGGCGAAGTCGGTCAGCGAGGCGCCGCGGCGCAGTCGGACGATGGTCGATCCGTCGCCGCGAGGGACCTGGACGCCGCCGCCGATCGGCGCCGCCATGTTGTCGAACTCCTGGCGCCGCTGCTTCTTCGACTTACGGCCACGGACCGGACGGCCGCCGCCGCGCCCGAAGGCGCCCTGCGTGCCGCCGCGGCCGCCGCCGCCCTTGCCGAAGCCGCGACCCGCCGGAGCGCCGCCGCCCGGGGCACCGCCGCCGCCGGGACCGCCGGGACGACCGCCGAAGCCGCCGCGGCCACCGCCGCCGCCGGCACCACCACGGGAGGGGGCACCGGGACGACCGGCACCGCCGCCACCGCCGGGACCGGGCCGGCCGACGCCGGACCGGCCCGGCATCATGCCCGGGTTCGGCCGCGGGGGCATGTTGCCCGGGCTGGGACGCCCGCCGGCGGGACGCGGACCACCGGGGCGGTCACCGCTCGCCGGCGGACGCGGCGCCGGAGCGCTGGTGCCCGCGCCGCCGCCGGCCGTGGGCGCGCCGCCGCGCGGCATGCCCTGGCTGGGGGCGAAGGGGTTGTTGCCCGGGCGCGGACCGCCGCCGGGACGCGGCATGCCCTGGCTCGAGGCGAAGGGGTTGTTGCCCGGACGGGGCGCGCCCGGACGGGGACCGGGGCGCTGGCCCTGCCCGCCGTCGGTCCCGTCGCCACCGCGGGCAGCCGGGGCGGCGGGGGCGGCGGGCCGCGGGCTGGGGGCGGGACCCGGACGCGGGGCCGTCGGCCGGGACGCCGGGGCGGCGGCCGGGCTCTCCGGAGCCGCGGGAGCCTCCGGAGCCGCGGGAGCGGCGGGAGCCGGGCCGGCCGCCGGGGCCTGCGGAGCCGGGGAGTCCGGACGCTGACCCGGACGCGGACCCGGACGGACGCCCGGCGCGGCCGGGCTCGGAGCCGACGCCGCGGCGGGGGCCGCGGGAGCGGCGGGCGCCGACGGCTGCGCGGCCGCCGGACGCGGAAGGGCGCGCTCCGGGGCATCCTGCACCGGCTGCGCCGGTGCGGCGGGTGCCTGCCGGGCGGCCGGAGGCTGGGGGGCGGGGGCAGGCCGTGCGGCGGGCTTCGCCGCGGACGCCGCACCGTTGCCGCCCCCGTTGCTCGTGGCGAGCTGCTCGCGCAGCTTGCGCACGACGGGCGGCTCGACGGTCGACGACGCCGACCGGACGAACTCGCCGAGTTCCTGGAGCTTGGTCATGACGACCTTGCTCTCGACACCGAGCTCCTTGGCGAGCTCGTAGACCCGGACCTTGGCCACATCTCTCCTGTCTCGGCCCGAGCCGGACAGGGCGCGGACCGTCGTTACAGCTGGGGGCTCATCGCTGTGCGCTCATCGGGTGCTCATCAGCTTCTGACCCGCTTCCATCGGGGACGGTCTGGAGATCATGGACGCCGAGCTGCGATGAACGCGCGGAGCTCCGTGAGGTCGAGCGGACCCTCCCGGCGCAGGGCCCGGGGGAACGCTCGGCGGCGCTCGGCGAGGTCGAGACACTCCGGGACGGGGTGCACCGAGGCACCCCGGCCGGCGAGCCTGTGCCGCGGGTCCGGCACGACGGCCCAGGAGCCGCCGACCTCGACCGCGACAACTCGCAGCAGGACGGCCCGGCTCGCACGGACCCGGCAACCGACGCATGTGCGAACCGGCCCCGCAGGGCCGGACACGGACACCGGTCGCCCGGCCGACTCACCGGACACGAGGAGTCTAGCGCCTCGGCCGCCCCGTATCTTCCCGCGGCTCGTCCCGCGGCCGCCCGAGGGCGGGGCCGTCACGCCCGGGCGCCGCCCGCCGGGCGGGCGACCGCCTCGGCCGGCCCTCCCGCGTCGGCGGCGGGAGCGGTGTCCGGGCGGATGTCGATGCGCCACCCCGTGAGCTTCGCGGCGAGCCGGGCGTTCTGCCCCTCCTTGCCGATGGCGAGCGACAGCTGGTAGTCGGGGACGACGACCCGCGCCGCCCTCGCGGCCAGGTCGACGACCTCGACGGACTCGACCTTCGCCGGAGACAGCGCCGCGGCGACGAACGCGGCCGGGTCCTCGCTCCAGTCGATGATGTCGATCTTCTCGCCGTGCAGCTCGGAGACGACGGCGCGCACGCGCTGCCCCATCGGGCCGATGCACGCGCCCTTGGCGTTGATGCCCGGCTTGGTGGCGCGGACGGCGATCTTCGTCCGGTGGCCTGCCTCGCGGGCCAGGGCGACGATCTCGACGCTCCCGTCGGCCACCTCGGGCGCCTCGAGGGCGAACAGCTTGCGGACCAGGCCGGGGTGGGTGCGCGACAGCGTGATCGAGGGACCCTTGAGGCCCTTGCGGACGGCGAGCACGTAGCAGCGCAACCGGGTGCCGTGCGGGTAGCTCTCCCCCGGCACCTGCTCCTGCGGCGGCAGCACCCCCTCGACGGTGCCGAGGTCGACGTGGACCATCCGCGGGTCGCTGCTCTGCTGGACGATGCCGGCGACGATGTCCCCCTCGCGGCCACGGAACTCGCCGAGCACGTGCTCGTCCTCGACGTCGCGCAGGCGCTGCAGGATGGCCTGCCGGGCGGTCGTCGCGGCGATCCGGCCGAAGCCCACCGGGGTGTCGTCGACCTCGCGCACCCCTCCGTCGGGGGTCGTCTCCTGCGCCCAGACCACGACATGCCCGCTCTTGCGGTCGAGCTCGACCCTTGCGT
>DASQJO010000011.1:0-6161 GCA_035630955.1 Kineosporiaceae bacterium | reverse complement strand
ACCTCGGCCTGCACGAGTCCTGGATCGTCACCTCATAGCCCGGTCAGCCGGCGTCCCGCCGCATCCACCGGAAGGTCCGCGTGCAGAGGATCAGCCCCGCCACCGTCCAGACGGCCAGGACGAGGGCCGCCAGCGGCAGCTGCCAGCTCCCACCCGGTTCCTGCGCCGCGAAGGAGTCCGGCAGGAACACCGAGCGCATGCCCTGCGCGAGCCACTTCAGCGGGAACACGGACGCCACGTTCTGCATCCACGCAGGCAGCGCGCTGTAGACGAAGAAGATCCCACTGATGAACTGCAGCACGATGACCACGGGGCTGACGACCGCTGCCGCGCTGCGAGCCGAGCGCGGGATCGACGAGTAGGCGATCCCGAGCACCGTGCCGGCGGCGATCCCGAGCACGAACAACCACGCGAAGCGCACCCACAGCCCGACGGACGTCGGCAGGTCGAGCCCGAAGAACAGCGACGCGACGACGAGCAGGACGGTGAACTGCACGACGCTCGTCGCGAGCACCAGGCCGATCTTCCCGAGAAAGTACGCGGCAGGCGGCATGGGCATCCCGCGCAGCCGCTTGAGCGTCCCGTCGTCCCGCTCGATGGCGATCCCGATGGCGAGGGACTGAAAACTCGAGAGCACGATGCCCGAGGCGATCATCCCGGCGGCGAAGTACTGCGTGAAGCTCACGCCGGGAGCGATCTCGCCCTGGATGGCGGACCCGAAGATGAACAGAAGGATCACCGGGAACGCGAACGTGAAGACCATGCTGTCCCGCTCCCGGACGAACATCCGCACCTCGATCCCGGCCCGAGCCAGACCCAGCCGCAGCAGGCTCCTGACGCCGGGGGAGCGTCGGGTGGTGGTCGTGACGACCGTGCTCATGACGAACTCCTCTCGGCCGACTCGACGGTGGCGAGGAGGGAGAGGTAGACGTCCTCCAGAGAGGGGCGCAGCACCTGCAGGTCCGGCACCTCGCCGCCGTAGCGGTCGGCGAGCTCACGGATCATCCGGGTCGGCGTCGTGGTGACCTGCTCGTGCTCGCCGACACCGTCCCTCCAGCGGACCCTCGCCTGATGCGCGTCCCGACCGCCGAGGCGCTCCGGGGTGTCGACGGCGAGCAGCCGGCCGGCGGCCACGACGCCCACCCGGTCGGCGAGCTCCTGCGCCTCGTCCAGGTAGTGCGTCGTCAGCAGGATCGTCGTCCCGTCGCCGCGCAGCGAGCGCACGAGCTCCCAGAACGCGCGGCGTGCCTGCGGGTCGAACCCGGTCGTGGGCTCGTCGAGGAACAGCAGCTCCGGGCGTCCCACGATGCCGAGCGCCACGTCGAGCCTGCGCCGCTGTCCGCCGGAGAGCGCTCGGGTCCGGCTGTTCCGCTGCTGCGCGAGCCCGACGGCCTCGATGACCTCGTCGGGGTCGCGGGGGTCCGGGTAGTACAGCGCGACGTGGCGGACCATCTCCTCCACGGTCAGCTCCGCGTTCTCCGCCGTGCTCTGCAGCACGATCCCGATCCGGGCGCGCCACTCCAGGCCTGCCGTGCCAGGGTCCAGGCCCAGCACCTCGACGTCGCCGGCGTCGCGCCGACGGTACCCCTCGAGGATCTCCACCGTCGTCGTCTTCCCCGCGCCGTTCGGCCCGAGCAGGGCGAAGACCTCACCCCACTCGATGTCGAGGTCCAGGTCGTCGACGGCGACCGCGTCCCGGTACGCCTTGCGCAGCCCGCGCACCCTCACGGCGGCACCGGTGCTCGATGTGCCGTTCGATGTCCCTGTGGTCATGGAACCAGGGTCCTCGCCCGGCGAGGTCACCGCCGTCCTGGGCGCCGGTTTCGACGCGGCAGCGGACGAACGCGTCCGAGCGCTGCGCGAGCGGCTCGCTCCCGCGTCGCCGCGGCTGCGTCGTCCGCCGCTGCACCGGCCGCACGTCACGCTCGCGGCGACCCGCACGCCGAAGCCGGAGCTGGCGGAGGTCCACGAGCTCGCCGATGCGCTCGCGGCCCGGCACACCGCCTTCGACCTGCCCTTGGAGCACGTCGGGATCTTCCCGCGCGGCGGCGTCCTCTGGCTCGCCCCGGCGCCGTCCACGGCCCTGGCCGCACTCCAGGCGGACGCCGACGCGACCCTCGTGGCCGCAGGCCGGAGGCACGCCTTCGACACCGCCGTCCCCGACCGCTGGGTACCGCACTGCACGCTCGCCACCGGGCTGCGCCCGGACGAGCTGGCCGCGGCCGTCGAGTTGCTGGCGCGTCGCTGGCGAACGGTCCGGGCCAAGGTCGAGCTCGTCGTGACCCTCCTCGTCGGCCGCCCCGACGAGGAGGAGCACGCCCTCAGCCCAGCAGCTTCTGGATCCTGCTGACGCCCTCGACCAGGTCGTCGTCCCCGAGCGCGTACGACAGCCGCAGGTAGCCGCTGGGGCCGAACGCCTCACCCGGGACGACGGCGACCTCCGCCTCCTCCAGGATGACCTCCGCGAGCTCCGCCGACGTCGACGGCGTCCGGCTCCCGACCGCGCGCCCGAGCACGCCCTGCACCGACGGGTAGGCGTAGAAGGCGCCCTGCGGCGTCGGGCACACGACGCCCTCGATGTCGTTGAGCATCCGGACGATGGTCCGTCGCCGGCGGTCGAACGCCTCGCGCATCGCGTGCACCGCGGAGAGGTCGCCGTTCAGCGCGGTGATCGCCGCCCGCTGGGCGACGTTGTTGACGTTCGAGGTCAGGTGCGACTGGAGGTTGGTCGCCGCCTTGATCACGTCCTTGGGGCCGATCATCCAGCCCACGCGCCAGCCCGTCATCGCGTACGTCTTGGCGACGCCGTTGAGCACGACGGCCGTGTCGGCGAGCTCGGGCACCTCGACGACGATCGACGAGGCGTGCACGCCGTCGTAGACCAGGTGCTCGTAGATCTCGTCCGTGACCACCCAGACGCCGTGCTCCAGCGCCCACTGGCCGATCGCCCGGACCTGCTCGGGCGGATACACAGAGCCGGTGGGGTTCGACGGCGAGCAGAAGAGCAGGACCTTGGTCCGCGGGGTCCGGGCGGCCTCGAGCTGCTCGACGGTGACGAGGTAGTCCTGGTCCTCGCCCGCGAACACCTCGACCGGGACGCCGCCGGCGAGCCGGATCGCCTCGGGGTACGTCGTCCAGTACGGAGCCGGCAGCAGCACCTCGTCGCCCGGGTCGAGCAGGGTGGCGAACGCCTGGTAGACGGCCTGCTTGCCGCCGTTGGTGACGAGCACCTGGTCGGGGCCGACCTCGAACCCCGAGTCGCGGGCGGTCTTGGTCGCGATCGCGGCGCGCAGGTCCGGCAGGCCCGCGGCGGGGGTGTACCGGTGATTCGCCGGCACGGAGCACGCGGCCACGGCGGCCTGGACGATGTAGTCCGGCGTCGGGAAGTCCGGCTCCCCGGCCCCGAACCCGATGACCGGCCGGCCGGCCGCCTTGAGCGCCTTCGCCTTGGCGTCGACGGCGAGCGTCGCCGACTCGGCGATGCCGCCGATGCGGCGGGAGATGCGGGCGCGGGGCGCCGCGGAGGCACCCGTGTCCACGGTCAGGGACTGGGAGGCGGTCTGCTGCGTCACCCTCCCATCCTGGCACCGCACGGACACGCCGGTGCACGTCGGTCACCGCGAGCGGTTCGACCTGCAGCCCGCCGGATGCGTACACTCACTACCCGGCGGCTGAGTGCTGCCGTGATCCGGGCATGCTCCCGCGGCCCCGGACCGTTCACTCAGTGCCTAGGGCAGTAGCGCAACTGGCAGCGCACCGGTCTCCAAAACCGGCGGTTGGGGGTTCGAGTCCCTCCTGCCCTGCGATCCGTCGCCGCCGAACCGGCGGTGACCCGGGCCCGTACCTCGTGTGCGGGCGAGTCCCCGAGGAACGACCAGGTGAGAGCGTGACCACGACATCGGCGAGCACGGGCCGCCAGCAGCGCACCGGCCGGGTGTCGCGCGTCCGCCTGTTCCTGCGGCAGGTGGTCGCGGAACTCAAGAAGGTCGTCCGTCCCACCCGGAACGAGCTCCTGACCTACACGTCGGTCGTGCTGGTCTTCGTGGTCGCGGTCATGACCTACGTCTCGCTGCTCGACTTCGGCTTCGGCAAGCTCGTGCTGTGGGTCTTCGGGGGCTCCTGACAGATCGGCGAGGCGGCGCCGGCGTCCGGCCGTAGCGGTTCGTCCGCCCCCGGGACCCGCGTCCCGGCCGCCCGGCTCCACCCCACCGCGACATCCCCGAGGAAGTAGGACGACACCGTGTCCGAGCAGAACCCGTTCTCCGTGCCGAGCACCGCGACGGACGACGACCCCGACGCCGCCGAGCGTCCTGGGGCCGGTCCCGCGTGGCGGGACGAGGAGGAGGCGGGCGACTCGTGGGCCGAGGCGGACGCCGACGGCGCGGGCGCCGGTGACCTCGACGCGGCGGACGCCGACGCCGACGAGCCGGCGGCTCCGGCCGCGGACGTCGAGCCCGAGGTCGTCGAGCCCGAGGTCGTCGAGCCCGACGTCGACCCGGCCGCCGAGTTCCGTACGCAGCTGCGTCGGCTGCCGGGCGACTGGTACGTCATCCACTCCTACGCCGGCTACGAGAACCGGGTGAAGGCCAACCTCGAGAACCGGATCTCCAGCCTCAACATGGAGGAGCACATCTTCCAGGTCGAGGTGCCGATGGAGGAGGTCACGGAGATCAAGAACGGGCAGCGCAAGCAGATCCGGCGCGTGCGGATCCCGGGCTACGTCCTGGTCCGGATGGACCTCACCGACGAGTCGTGGGGCGCCGTCCGCCACACCCCCGGCGTCACGGGGTTCGTCGGCCACACCCACCAGCCCGTCCCGCTCAGCACGGACGAGGTCTTCTCGATGCTCGCGCCGAGCCTGCAGCCGGTCGACGGCGGCCAGGCCCGCCAGCAGAAGGCCGAGGTCAAGGTCGTCGACTTCGAGGTCGGCGAGTCCGTCACCGTCATGGAGGGTCCGTTCGAGACCCTGCCGGCGACCATCTCGGAGATCAACCCGGACGCCCAGAAGCTCAAGGTGCTCGTGTCGATCTTCGGCCGCGAGACGCCCGTCGAGCTCTCGTTCAACCAGGTCGCCAAGATCTGACAAGCTCCCCGGCCGCCGCCCAGCGCCCGGGAAGAACCACCGCACACGACATCGTTAGGACCCGACATGCCCCCCAAGAAGAAGGTCTCAGCTGTCATCAAGCTGCAGATCAAGGCCGGCCAGGCGACGCCGGCCCCGCCGATCGGTCCCGCGCTGGGTCAGCACGGCGTCAACATCATGGAGTTCTGCAAGGCGTACAACGCCCAGACGGAGTCCCAGCGCGGCAACGTGATCCCGGTGGAGATCACGGTCTACGAGGACCGGTCCTTCACCTTCATCACGAAGACCCCGCCGGCCGCGGAGCTCATCAAGAAGGCCGCCGGCGTCCCCAAGGGTTCCGGCGAGCCGCACAAGACGAAGGTCGGCCGGCTGACCGCCGCGCAGGTCCGTGAGATCGCCCAGTCGAAGCTCGAGGACCTCAACGCGAACGACGTCGAGCAGGCCGCAAAGATCATCGCCGGTACCGCTCGCTCGATGGGGATCACCGTCGAGGGCTGAGGTACTCCGTCCGAACGTGTGGCAGGGCCGCGCGCGGCCCATCGACCACGACTCCGACCAGGGAGAAGACATGAAGCGCAGCAAGTCCTACCGCGCGGCGGCCGAGAAGATCGACCGCGCGAAGCTCTACGCCCCGCTCGACGCCGTCCGGCTCGCCAAGCAGACGTCGACGACCAAGTACGACGCGACCGTCGAGGTGGCGTTCCGGCTGGGCGTCGACCCCCGCAAGGCCGACCAAATGGTGCGCGGCACCGTCAACCTGCCGCACGGCACCGGCAAGACCGCCCGGGTCCTGGTCTTCGCCACCGGTGACCGTGCCGCGCAGGCCGAGGCGGCCGGCGCCGACTACGTCGGCTCCGACGACCTCATCGAACGCATTCAGGGCGGGTGGCTCGACTTCGACGCCGTCGTCGCCACCCCCGACCTCATGGGCAAGGTTGGGCGCCTGGGCAAGGTGCTCGGTCCCCGCGGCCTCATGCCGAACCCCAAGACCGGCACGGTGACGATGGACGTCGCCCGCGCGGTCGAGGAGATCAAGGGCGGCAAGATCGAGTTCCGCGTCGACAAGCACTCCAACCTG
>DASQJO010000010.1:0-3401 GCA_035630955.1 Kineosporiaceae bacterium | reverse complement strand
GTCGTGACCCGCGTTGCCCGTCAGATCCAGTCCCTCCTCCGGAAGATCCCGTAGAGGACCGCGGAGAGGACGACGATCAGCAGCGTCGAGGTCCAGAACCCTGACACGTGCCCGAACCCGGGGTACGGGACGTTCTGCCCGTAGAACCCGGTGACCGCCGTGGGGACGGCGATGATCGCGGCCCAGCTCGTGACCTTCTTCATGATCGAGTTGAGCCGGTTGCCCTGGATCGTCAGGTGGGTCTCGAGGATCGTCGTGACGAGGTCGCGAAGTGACTCCGTCCACTCCGTCGCGCGCAGCACGTGGTCGTAGACGTCCTGGTAGTACGGCATCATCCCCTCGTCGACGACGCCCAGGTCGCGGCGCATCAGGGCGTTGACGACCTCCCGCATCGGCACCACGAAGCGGCGCAGCAGCACGAGGCTCTTGCGCAGTTCGAACGAGCGCCGCTGCACCTCGCGGTTGTGCGGCTTCTCGTCGAAGAGCATGTCCTCCAGGCCCTCGATCTCGTCGTCCAGGGACTGGACGGCGGTGAAGTGGCTGTCGACGATCACGTCGAGCAGGCCGTAGAGCAGGAACTCGGTGCCGTGCTTGGCGAGGTCCGGCGAGGCGTCCCAGCGGGAGACGACCTCGTCGATGGGGAAGCTCTGCGACTTGCGGACCGTCACCACCGCCTGCCGGGTGATGAACGCGTCGACCTCCGCCTGGGCGAGCCGGCCCGACTCCGGGTCCAGTGCCACGGAGTACCCGGTGACGAAGAGGTGCGTCCGGTAGCGGTCGAGCTTGGGCCGCTGGTGCTCCGCGACGGCGTCCTCGATCGCGAGCCGGTGCAGCTGGAGCTCCTCGGCGATCGCGGCGATGTCGTCGGCGTCCGGCTCGCACACGTCGAGCCACACCACGGTGGACGGGTCCTCGAGGTAGTCCGAGACGCGCTCGACGGGGAAGTCCTCGGCCTCGAGGACCCCGTTCCGATAGACCCTGGTCCTGGCCATGCCTGCACGGTACCCACGTCCGCGGATGTTCAGCTGGACCCTCACGTGACGTGAGCCTCTAGCGTCGAGGACATGACCGGGACAGGCACGGAGGAGCTGCTGACGGTGGGTGCCGTCGCGCGGCTGGCCGGGGTGACGGTGCGGACCCTGCACCACTACGACGAGATCGGGCTCGTGAGCCCGAGCGGGCGCTCCCCGGCCGGCTACCGGCTGTACGACGACGGCGACCTCGACCGCCTGCACGCCGTGCTCGCCTACCGCGAGCTGGGCTTCGGCCTCGAGGACATCGCCGAGCTCGTGGCGGGGGAGGCGGAGCCGCTGGCACACCTGCGGCGCCAGCACGCCCTCGTCCGCTCCCGGATCGACCACCTGACGCGCCTGCTCGGCGCGCTCGAGAAGACGATGGAGGCACACATGTCAGGCCTGAACCTGACGCCGGAGGAGAGGTTCGAGGTCTTCGGCGAGAACGACCCCGAGCAGTACGCCGACGAGGCCCGCGACCGCTGGGGGGAGACCGACGCGTACCGCCAGTCCGCGCAGCGGACGTCCCGCTACGGCAAGGACGACTGGCTGCGGATCAAGGCCGAGGGCGAGGCGGTGACGCAGCGGTTCGCCGACCTGTTCACCGCCGGCGCGTCGGCCGACGGGCCCGAGGCCGCGGACGCCGTCCGCGAGCACCGGGACTACATCTCCCGCTGGTTCTACGACTGCTCCCCACAGATGCAGCGCGGCCTGGCGGAGATGTACGTCGCCGATGACCGCTTCCGGCGGACCTACGACGACCGCGCCCCCGGCCTGGCCCAGTGGGTGCACGACGCGATCCTGTCCGAGACCGCCCCCGCCTGAGGGGGATCAGCGGAGGCGGCGCAGGAAGTCGGCGGCGATCGGGGCGGCGACCTTCGCGCCGAAGCCGCCGTTCTCGACGATGACGGCGAACGCGAGGTCGCCCTGGTAGCCGGTGAACCAGGCGTGGGTGTCCGGCGGGTTCTTCGTGCCGAACTCCGCCGTCCCGGTCTTGCCGTGCACCGGGTCGCCGGGGACGCCGGCCAGCGCCGTCCCGGTGCCCTCCGTGACGACGGCGCGCATCAGGCCCTGCAGCGTCGTCACGGTGCCCTTGTCGAGCGGCGTCCGCGCCGCGGGCGATCCGGAGGGCGCGGGGTCGAGGACGAGGCGCGGCGTCACCCGGGCGCCGGCCGCCACGGACGCCGACACCGTCGCCACCGTCAGCGGGCTCGCCAGCACCTTGCCCTGCCCGATCATGTCCACCCCGTGCTCCACGGCGCCGGCCGACGTCGGCACGCTCCCGGCGAACGCCTGGACGCCGAGGGCGCCGGCCTCGCCGTACCCGAGCGCGGCCGCCGCGTCGGCCAGCTGCTCCGGGCTGACCCTGGTCCGGCTGCCGACGAAGGCGCTGTTGCACGACTCCGCGAAGTCCGTCCGGAACGGCACGGTGCCGAGGACCTCGTTCTCGGCGTTGCGGATCGTCTGTCCCTCGATGGTCACGCTCGGCGGGCAGGGCACCGGCGTCGCCGCCGTGTACCCCTGGCGGAGCAGCGCGTACCCGGACACCACCTTGAACGTCGAGCCCGGCGGGTACTGGCCGAGCAGCGCCCGGTCGTACCCGGCGGCGTTCGGGCCGCCGTTGGCGACCGCGACGACGTTCCCGGTGCTCGGCCGTATCGCCACCAGCGCCGCCGGCCGGGTCGCGGAACCCAGCGCCGACTCCGCGGCCGACTGCACCGTGGCGTCCAGCGTGGTCGTCACGTCCTTGCCGGCGGTCGCGGGCGCCGAGAGGACGACGCTCTTCCCGGCCTTGACGACGAGGCCGGGTGTGCCCGCGAGCTGCGCGTCGTAGGTCCGCTGCAGCCCGGAGAGACCGGCGAGGTCGCCGGCCCGGACGCGGCCGTCGGAGGCGTCGACGATCTCCTTCGTCGCCGGGCCGACGCTGCCGAGCAGGGCGCGGGCGAACGTCGCCGTGCGTCCCAGTGGAAGCGTGCCCTTGCGCGTGACCACGCCCGGGATCGCCGCGAGCTCGCCCGCAAGCGGGGCGTACGCCTGGGACCGCAGCGTGATGACGTCGACGAACGCGGTCGGCTTGGCGGCCCGCACGGCGCGGGTCAGCTGGCCTGCGTCGACGTCCACCAGGGCGGCGACCTTCGCCGCGGTGGTGGCGGCGTCGCCGGCGCGGTCCGGCTCGATCCCGATGAACACGACGTCGCGCGGTCCCGCGAGCTCCTCCTGGCGGGCGCCGAGGATCCGGCCCCGGGTGGGCTGGGTGCGGCTCGCCGTGAGCGACGCCGATCCGGTCAGGGCCGGGTGCACGAGCGTGGGCGACCAGTCGATCGCCCAGCGACCGCCCGCGTCGGCCAGCCGGGCCGTCGTGTCGTACGTCCAGCGCCGCCCGCCGTC
>DASQJO010000009.1:0-4007 GCA_035630955.1 Kineosporiaceae bacterium | reverse complement strand
CGTCCTTCGCCTTTGCCTTGACGGCGTCCGCCGCCTCGCGCAGGCCGGCGAGCTCGCTCTCCGTGAGGTCGCGCTCGACGACACGGCGGACGCCGGTCGCGCCGAGCTCCGCCTCGACGCCGAGGTAGACGCCGTCGATGCCGTACTGGCCGTCGACCCACGCGCACACGGGCATCACGGCGCCGGAGTCCTCGATCACGGCGCGCGCCATCCGGGCCGCCGCCGCTGAGGGGGCGTAGAACGCCGAGCCGCTCTTGAGCAGGCCGACGACCTCCGCGCCCCCGTTGCGCGTGCGGACGACGAGCTCCTCGATGGTGGCCGCGTCGAGCAGCTGGTCCAGCGGCCGGCCGTTGACGGTGCACGCGCTCGGCACCGGGACCATGGTGTCGCCGTGCGAGCCGAGCGTGAGCGTCGTCACGGCCCCGACCGGGACGGCGAGCTTCTCCGCGACGAAGTACGAGAAGCGAGCGGTGTCGAGCATGCCGGCCTGGCCCATCACGCGCTCGTGGGGGAAACCGGTCGCGATCTGGGCGAGCGTCGTCATCTCGTCGAGCGGGTTGGAGACGACGATGACCACGGCGTCCGGGGCGTGCCGGGCCACGTTCTCGGCGACCTGGCGGACGATGCCGCCGTTGACTCCGAGCAGGTCCATCCGGCTCATCCCGGGCTTGCGGGGCAGGCCCGCGGTGATGACGACGACGTCCGAGCCTGCGATGACCTCGTAGCCCTCGCCGTTCTGGCCGGTGGTCCTCCCGACGACCTGGGTCTCGAAGCCCTCGATGGGCCGGGACTGGTTGAGGTCGAGCGCGAGACCCTCGGCCCAGCCGTCCCGGATGTCGGTGAGCACGACCTTCTCGAAGATGTCGTACTCGGCGAGCCGCTGCGCCGTCGTGCTGCCGTAGAAGCCTGCACCGACGACGGTCGCCGTACCCTTGCGCGCCATTGCTGGGGGTCCCCTTCGGATCGGATCACGTCCGGCGCCACCGACGCCGCTACCTCCCCCGAGGCTATCGACTCCCGGCGGTCCGCTCGTGTCCGGAGGGACGCGAGTCAGCCGCCGGGGCGCACCAGGCCGGTCTCGTAGGCCAGCACGACGGCCTGGACGCGGTTGCGCAACGCGAGCTTGGCGAGCAGCCGGTTCACGTGCGTCTTGACCGTCGCCTCGGTGACGACGAGGTGGGCGGCGATCTGCTCGTTGGAGAGTCCGCGCGCGATGAGCACCAGGACCTCCCGCTCGCGGTCGGTGAGCCTGCGGACGGCGGCCGGGACCTCCGTGCCGGGCGGCGGCCGGCGCAGGTGCTCCTCGATGAGCCGTCGGGTGAGGGACGGCGCGAGCAGGGCCTCGCCCGCGGCGACGGTCCGGACGCCGTCGGCGAGCCGGTCCGGCGGCGTCGTCTTGAGCAGGAAGCCGGCCGCGCCGGCGGACAGCGCGGCGTGGACGTACTCGTCGAGGTCGTACGTGGTCAGCACGAGCACCCGGCTCGGGACGCCGAGCCGGCCGAGCTCGCGGGTGGCGCCGATGCCGTCGAGGACCGGCATCCGGATGTCCATGAGCACGACGTCCGGGACCTCCCTGCGGGCGACCTCGACCGCCTCACGGCCGTCGCCGGCCTCCCCGCGGACCTCGATGCCGCGGGCCTCGAGCACGAGCCGAAGCCCCGAGCGGACGAGGTCCTGGTCGTCCGCGACGACGACGGAGGTCACGCCTCGGCCTCCACGGGCAGCACGACGTGCAACACGTACCGGCCGTCGCCGGTGCGCCCGTGCCGGAGGGTCCCGCCGAAGACGGACACCCGCTCCCTGATCCCCAACAGCCCGAGCCCTCGGTTACGACCGTCGGCCGGAGCCGTGCCGTTGCTGTCGGCGCGGTTGCGCACCTCGATGCTGACCTGCGACGGGGTCCGGCGGACGGCGACCTCGACCCCGGCGTCCGACCCGTGCCGGAGCGCGTTCGTGAGTCCCTCCTGGACGACGCGGTAGGCGGAGAGGTCGACGCCGGGTGGGAGGTCGGCGTCCCCCTCGACGGTCAGGTCGACACGCAGGCCGCTGCGGCGGAAGCCCTCGACGAGGTCGGGCAGCAGCGCGAGACCGGCACGCGGCTCGACATCGGGCTCCGCGGGTCGGTCGGCGTCGCGCATGACCCGCAGCAGCTTGCCGGTCTCGCCGAGCGCCTGGCGGCCGACCGCCGTGACGTGCCGGAGGGCGGCCGTCGCGCGGTCCGGGTCCCGCCGGACGAGGTCCTCGGCGGCGCTGGCCTGCACGACCATCGCGCTCAGGGAGTGGGCGAGGATGTCGTGGAGCTCGCGGGCGATCCGGGCCCGCTCCGCCGCCACCGCCTCCCGGCGGACCTGCTCCTGCTCGATCGTCAGACGCGCGGCCTCGAGGGCGAGCACCCGCTGGCGCTCCTCGTACCGGCGCACGAGCAGGCCCACGACGTACGGCGGCAGGATCAGCGTCGAGAGCCAGAGGACATCACCCACGGAGACACCCCCGTGGGTGCGGAAGGAGCCGGCGACGACCGCCGCCGCGTAGAGCAGGACGACCGGCAGACCACGCAGCCCCGGCACCTCCCGCCCGAGCGTGAAGGCGGCGACCCACAGGATGAGGACGGGTGCGCTGAGGTCGTCGATCCTCGGCCCGAACCAGGGGATCAGGAGGACGGCGCCGGTGGCGACGCCGACGGCCATCGGCCATCGGTGCCGCCGGACGAGCAGGACGCAGGCGAGGCACTCGAGAGCGATCGCGACGGCCATGCCGTCCGGCGCGACGGACACCGCCTCCACCGTCGCCACCACCGCGATCGCGGCGGGCAGCGCCGCGTCGCGGGCGATCGGCGGGAGACGCAGCGCCATGGGTCGACGGTAGACGCGCGGGATCGCCGCGACGTCAACCCTGCGATGGACGCGGACCGATCCACGGGCCGACGACCGGCTGCCCGCGGATTCCTAGCGTCGTCGGTGCCGGCCTCCCGCGGCCGGCCCCGCCGATCCGGAGGTCCCGATGTCCACTGTCTCCCGTCCCACCCCTGGGCTCGTCGGCCGCGCCGCCTTCGCCGCCGCGTGCTTCGCCACCGTCCTCGCCCCCGTCCACGCGCTCGCCCGCTTCGCCACCGTCGACGGAGCGGAGGATCTCGAGAGCCCCGCCGTCCGGTTCTGGGCCGAGCCCGCGGCCCGGTCGCTGCACCGGCTGCTCGACTGGTCGGACCCGCAGACGGTCTACGTCGCGTACGGCCGGCTCTGGCTGCCGGTGCTGGTGGCGCTCACGGTCTGTGCGGTCGCGGTCCGGCGGCACCGCCCCGCCGTCCAGGGCCTGGAGCTCTGGGGCTGGCGGATCGCGCTGCCGGCCTACGGCCTCATGACCGTCTCGGTGTTCGGCGACTACTGGACGCCGTGGATGGACCAGGCGTTCCTGCTGAGCATCGCCGCCATCCCGATCGGCGCCGTGGGGTCGGCGCTGCTCGGGATCGCCCTGCTGCGGCGGGGGTTCCGGCCGCGCGCGACGGGCTGGCTGCTCGTCACGTGGTTCCCGGCGATCGTGATCCTCTCCAGCCTGATCGCCCTCGGAGCCGCGCTCGTTCCGCTGGCCTGGGCGTGGGGTCTCGCCGGCCGCGCCGGCCGCGCCGACGCCGCTCCCGCTGTGCAACCCCCGGTGGCGTCGAGGGTGTGACCGTCCTGGTCAGCCCTCGCGGACGACGATCCGGGTCCACGCGCCGACGTAGATCCGGTCGTCGTCCTCCAGCTCGACGCGCTGGCCGGGGGTGATGGGCGTCGTCGGCAGTGCCTCGCCGGCGCCGCCGATGTACGTGCCGTTGGACGACTGCAGGTCCTCGACCCACCAGCGCTGCCCGTCGGTCGTGAGCTGGGCGTGCCGCCGGGAGACGCCGCTGTCCGCGGACACGTCGATCTGCGGGTGGATGTTCCGGCTCGTCGACGTGCGCCCGATGAGCAGGGTCCGGTCGGTGAGCGGCACGACGGCGGGGGCACCGACGCTCGGGAGCGGGTCGCTCA
>DASQJO010000008.1:0-3847 GCA_035630955.1 Kineosporiaceae bacterium | reverse complement strand
CGTCGTTGGGCGTGCCGGCGTCAGCGGCCGCTGCGCGGGCGGGACCAGGCGGGGGTGAAGGCCTCGAGCGTGACGGCGTCGAGCCGGCGCAGGCTCGCGGCCAGGAGTCGGCGGGCGTCCGCGGGGCGGACGGGTCGGACGAAGCTCATCGATCTCCTCGGTTCTCATCTTTAGTGGACGCTTCGTATCGTATCGAGCTTCGCCGGCTGGTGCACCTCCTTGCGCGACGCTACGTTTCGTATGTGTCAACGACGACCGACGGGCAGGTGAATCCCGGGCGACGTGGCCGGCCGCCGGCTCCCGGCACGGAGGCGAGGATCCTGGCCGCGACCAGGGAGATCCTGGCCGACGGCGGCGTCCGGAGCCTGACGATGGAGGGCGTGGCGGCGCGCGCCGGTGTGGCGAAGACCACGGTCTACCGGCGCTACCGGTCCCGCGACGACCTCGCCCTCGCGGTGCTCATCGACATGGTCCGCACCGTCACGGCGGGGCCCGAGGTGGCCGACGTCCGCACCGAGCTCGTGCACATCCTGCGGGCGACCCTCGACGTGTTGCGGGCGACGCTGATGGGCCGCGTCATGCAGGGCCTGGTCTCCGAGCTCGCCGTCGACCCGCGGCTCTCCGAGGCCTTCCGCGAGCAGGTGGTCGCCCTGCGGGTCGAGGACGTCGCCGGCGTCCTCGCACGGGCCGCGGAGCGGGGCCAGCTGCGCCCGGACCTCGACGTCGGGCTCGTGCACGAGCTGCTCTTCGGCCCGATCTACTACCGGCTGTTCCTCAGCGGCGAGCCGCTGGAGCCGTCGTACGCCGACCGCATCGTCGACGCCGTGCTTCCGGCCCTGGAGGCGCAGCGGCCGCTGTGACCGACCGTCCCGACGGCGGGTCAGGCCGCGAGCAGCGGCGAGCAGGCGACAGCGGCCTCGAGGAAGCGCCGGGCGGCGGGGCCCAGATGCCGCTGCCGGTGGACGACGGCGGCGAGCTGACGCGGCGGCAGTTCCGGCACGGGGTGGACGCTGACGCGCGGGTCGTCGAGGTCGACCGCGAGCCGCGGCACCACCGCCACGCCCTCCCCGGCGGCCGCGAGCTCCTGCACCATCCCGTTGTCGTCGAAGAGGTCGCACCCGCCGGCCACCACGCCGGCGATCGCGAGGTGCTGCTCGACGAGGTCCTGCAGGATGCAGCCGCGGCTGCCCAGCACACGGACGCCGTCGAGGTCGGCCAGCCGCCGCTCCGGACGCCCGGCCGCGGTGACGAGGACGAACGGGTCGTCGCCGAGCGAGTGGACCTCGAACAGCCCCGCCCGCATCGGCAGCGCCGTGAGCCCGACGTCCACCGAGCCGTCCTCGAGCACCTCCATGAGCGCGGTCGTGTTGCGCGCCTCGGTGATGTCGACGGCGACGCCGGCGTGGTCGGCGCGGAAGCGGCGCAGGATCGCGGGCAGCAGCCGGGTCCCGACGCTCTGGATCGTGGCCACCGTGACCTGCCCGCGCTCGCCGGACTCCAGCGCGGAGAGATCAGCCCTGGTCGCCCCGATGCGGGCGAGCAGGTGCTCGGCGTGACCGAGCAGCAGCCGGCCGGCGTCCGTGAGCTCGACGGGCCGGCGGCCGCCCGGCGGGCGGTGCAGGACCGGCGTTCCGACGATCCGCTCCAGCCCCTGGATCTGCTGGCTCACGCCGGACTGCGTGTACCCGAGCTCGCGGGCCGCCGCGTTGAAGGATCCGAGCCGGGCCACCTCGGTGAAGGCCCGCAGGTGACGCACCTCGAGCATGTCCCAGGCAGAAGAATTCCTCATCGCAGCCGAGGTTAACTCACGCTTGTGGTTCTCGGTCCGTTGACTCGAGTGTGAGAGCCATGACCTCCAGCCCCGGCCGTCGCGTCCTCGCCCAGTACCTCGCGCTCGCGCTGGTCTGGGGCGCCAGCTTCCTGTTCATCAAGGTGGGCCTGGAGGGACTCGCGCCCGCCCAGGTCGTGTTCGGCCGGCTGACGGCGGGCGCCGTCGCGCTCGTGGTCGTCACGCTGGTCACCCGGCGGCCGCTGCCGCGCGAACGCGTCGTGTGGGGGCACATGCTCGTCGTGGCGCTGCTGCTCTGCGTGGTTCCCTTCCTGCTCTTCTCCTGGGCGGAGACCCGCATCTCCTCGGGGCTCGCGAGCATCTACAACGCGACGACGCCCCTGATGACGACGCTCGTGGCGCTGGCCGCGCTGCCGAGCGAGCGGCCCACGCGGACCCGGCTGCTCGGCCTGCTCGTCGGATTCGCCGGCGTCGTGCTGGTCCTGGGCCCCTGGCGCGGGGAGACGGGCGGCGCCGTCGGGGGCCAGCTCGCCTGCCTGGGCGCGACCGCGTGCTATGGGGCGGCGACGGTCTACCTGCGTCGGTTCGTGTCGCCGCGTGGCCTGCCGGCCGTCACCGTGGCCACGGTCCAGGTCGGGCTGGGCGCCGTCGTGCTGCTGGTCGCCGCGCCGTTCGCCGCGGCCACCCCCGTGCACCTGACGCCCCGCGTGGTGCTGAGCGTGCTCACCCTGGGCGCGCTCGGGACGGGCCTGGCGTACGTCTGGCTGACGAACATCGTCGTCGGCTGGGGGGCGACGAACGCCTCGACCGTCACGTACCTGACGCCGCTCGTGGGCGTGGTGCTCGGCGTGGTCCTGCTCGGGGAGACCCTGACGTGGAACCAGCCGGTGGGCGCGCTGGTCGTCGTCCTCGGGATCGCCGTCTCGCAGAACCTGCTGACCCGGCGCCCGCCGGCGCCCGCGCCGCCCGTCCCCGCGGCGCAGGGCGTCTGAGGGTCACGACGTCCGGGGGCGGACCTCGATCAGCGCCGTGTGCTTCGGGCTCATGCCGTCGCCGCTCGACACCCCGCGCACCCGGCGTCCGACCCACGGCAGGAAGTGCCGGCGGACCCAGCGGACGTCGGCCACGAGGTCGGCCGAGCGTCGCGGCGGCGGACCCGGGGGCAGCGGCTCGCGCCACCAACCGGGGTCGCCGCCGATCAGCGCCGGGTCGGACAGGCCGAGCGTCTCCAGCACGGCGGCCGCGACGCGGGCGTGACCCTCGGGCGACAGGTGCAGCCGGTCCTCGTGCCAGAGCCGCCGGTCGTGCAGCGCGGCGACGGGACCGACGTCGACGAGCAGCGCGCCGTGCCGCTGCGCCGCAGCCCGGACGCCGTCGTTGAACAGCCGGAAGCGGGTGGCGAGCCGGTCGGCGGTGCGACCCGTGCCGCCCGCGCGCTCGAGCACGGTGAAGAGCAGGACGTCGGCCCCGGCCTCCCGCAGCCGCGCGACGGCGTCGTCGTAGCGGGCGAGGATCGCGGCGACGGCGGGGCCGCGGGGTCGCAGCACGTCGTTCGGCCCGGCGTGGAACGAGACGAGGTCGGGTCCGAGCTCGAGCGCGACCGGCAGCTGCTCCGCGACGACCTGGTCGAGGAGCCGGCCGCGGATCGCCAGGTTCGCATAGCGCAGGCCGCCCGTGCGGGTCGCGATCGCAGCGGCGACGCGGTCGGCCCAGCCGAGGTGCCGGCCGTCGGGGCCGAGCTCGTCCTGCATGCCTTCGGTGAACGAGTCTCCGAGCGCGACGAACGTCGAGGGCAGTGCGACCGGCACGCGCTCAGTCTGTCAGCCCCGGCGCGTCAGCCCTGCTGAGGGAGCGGCTGCGTGGTGCCGAGGCGGCGGCGCCCGGCGGCGTCCAGCTCGGCGGCTGCGCCGAGGAGCAGCGCCGGGCGCTCGGCGGCGGGCAGGCCGGCGCGGACGTCCGCCACCACGCACGTCACGTTGTCGGGCCCGCCGGCCGCGAGCGCGGCGTCGACGAGCGCGTCCACCGCCGCCTCCGGGGACGGCGCCTGGGTGAGCGCGG
>DASQJO010000007.1:0-8562 GCA_035630955.1 Kineosporiaceae bacterium | reverse complement strand
GGCCGTCGGCGAGTCTCGGCGTCGTCGTCGTCGACCCCGCCGCGGATCCCCGGTCGCCGGAGTCGCTCCTCGCGGATGCCGACCGGGCCATGTACGGGGCGAAGCGAGCACGCGGTCTGCGGCCGGAGGCCTTCCGCAACGTCAGCTGAGTGGGCTCAACCCTCGCCGCCCTCCTCGCCGCCCTCGTCGTTCCGCTGGATCGTGCCGGGCGTCCCGTCCGTGCGCGTCCACCGGACCACGAGCTCGTCCCGGGCCCCGAACCGCACCAGGTGCCGCCCGACGACGTCCTCCATGGCGGCGACCCGGTCCGGGGTCGCCGACAGCCGGATGTGCAGGGCGCCGGGCACGGCCGTGAGCTCCGCCCGGCTCTCCCCGAAGTCGATCCAGCCGGCCCCGGAGTCGTCGTCCCAGGCGCCGGCGCTGCGCCGGCTCAGGTGCGACACGAGCTGCTTGCCGTAGCGGCTCGCGCGGTCCGTGCCGACCTGGGCGGTGCTCGCGGGGGAGCCGGTGCTGGTCACCCCTCCATCCTGGCGCACGGGCCGGGTCAGTAGCGGCCGCCCGACGGGGCGGGCACCGCGTCGAGCTCGGCGAGGTCCTCCGCGCCGAGCTGGACGTCGGCGGCACCGGCGTTGTCGGTGAGGTAGCGCGGGGTCTTCGTCCCGGGGATCGGGACGACGTACCGTCCGCGGGCCAGCACCCACGCGATCGCGACCTGCGCCGGCGTCGCATCGACCCGCTCGGCCACCCGCTGCACGCGGTCCACGATCGCGAGATTCGCGCGCAGCGCCTCCTGCTGGAAGCGGGGCAGCCGGCGCCGGAAGTCGTCCTGCGGCAGCTCGTCGAACGAGGAGAAGCGGCCGGCGAGGAACCCGCGACCGAGCGGGGAGAACGGCAGGAACGCGATGCCCTGCGCCTCGCAGTGCGGCAGCACCTGGTCGAGCGGGTCCCGCGTCCACAGCGACAGCTCGGACTGCACGGAGGTCACGGGATGCACGGCGGCCGCGCGCTCGATCTCCGCGACGGTCACCTCCGAGAGCCCGAGCCGCAGAGCCTTCCCCGCCGCCACGGCCTCGGCCATCGCGCCCCAGGTCTCCTCCAAGGGAACGTCGGGGTCGACCCGGTGCAGCTGCCAGAGGTCGACGTGGTCCGTGCCGAGGCGCCGCAGGCTGGCGTCGATCGCGGCGCGGACGTGCTCCGGCCGGCCGGTCTTGACGGTCTCGGGCGGGGTGGCCCGGGAGTCCGGGTCGACGACGAGCCCGACCTTCGTCGCCAGGACGGCGCGCTCCCGATAGCCGCCGGCCAGCGCCCGCCCGACGAGCTCCTCGTTCGTGAAGGGGCCGTAGACGTCTGCGGTGTCGGTCAGCGTCATGCCGAGGTCGATCGCCTGCCGGATCACCGCGATCGAGGTCTCCTCGTCACGCGGAGTGCCCATGTCGTACGCGTACGTCATGCCCATGCAGCCGAGGCCGATCACGCCCACCTCGGGGCCGGCACTGCCGAGAGTCGTCGTTCGCATGGCGCCATCCTCGGGCGCACCGGTGCGGTCGGCGTCCGCAGGTGGCGGCGGACGCGAGCTGCGCCGCTGTCACTGGTGCCAGGGACGGGCGCCCGCCGGGACGGTCACGGTGATCGTGGCCCGCTTGAGCTCGGACGTGCGGCCGGTGCGGTCCGCCCACGGTTCGAGGGCGCGCCACCAGGCCGGGGTGCCCGCGGGCAGGTCGCCGGCGGGGATCTCGACGAGGTCGCCCGGCTTCCAGGTCTCCCCGTAGAGCTCCAGCTCGGTCGGCGTCTCCGGGACGACGTGCTCGTGCAGCGCCGGCAGGTGGGCGTTCCAGTCCTCGAGCAGGGCTGCCGTGGCCTTCTCCCACGTCGTCGACCCGCTCGCCGAGGCGCTCTCGGGCCAGGTCGGATGCCGGATCGCGGCGAGGTGGAGGCCGCCGGCGACGTCCGGCCGGGTCGCGGCCCAGGCCTGGTACGCCTTCCGGGCCAGGGTGCCGAGGGTGACGACCGCCGTCACCGTGCCGCCCGCGAGCAGCGCGTCGAGCCATTGGTCCCGGTAGGCGGCGATCGCGGGGTCGTCCGCGTGCCGCTCGCCGCCGCCCTGCCCGTAGACGCTGTACAGGAAGGTGTTGACCAGCACGTAGCCGGTGCTGAGGCCGACCTTGGCGAGCAGCCCCTGCACGCGCTGGCCGGCCTCGCCCACGAGGATCCGCCGGCTGATCGCCTCGTGCGTCGCCGGGTCCTGGCCCAGCACCAGGACGCGGGCCGTGCCGTCGAGCCGGCCCCGGTGGAAGATCGGGCCCCACTCGAGGCGGAAGTCCTTGGCGGGGTAGGTGTCCGCGCCCGGATAGGCGGCGGCCAGCGCGTCGAAGGGCGCCCGGTCGTACCCGGGGCAGAACGGACGAGCGGGGCTCGCAGGATCGGGCATGGCCTCATCCCCCTGACACGGCTACCGTCATGATTCTCGCGCCGAGCGGCACCGGGGACCAGAGGCCGGCGGCGGCGACCCGGGAGGGGCGATGGTCGGACGGGACGGCGCCGACGGAGGTTCGCGCAGCGGCGCGGGCGATGCCTTCGAGCGCGCATACCGGCGGGGCGTCTACGAGGAGCTGGGGCCGCCCGCACCGCCCGCGCCCGTCGGCCGGCAACGGGAGCGGCGGGAGGTCGCGCCGCCCGTCGCCGCCGCCCCGGCGCACGCCTTCGCCCTCCGCGGCGCCGTCATCACTCCCGACGCCGCGTGGAGCGACGGCTACGTCGTCGTCGAGAACGGTCAGGTCGCCGCCGTCCAGCAGAACGCGCCCTCCGGCGTCGACGTCCTCGACACCGGCGGGGTGATCCTTCCCGGGCTCCTCGACCTGCACGGCCATCCGGAGTTCAACGTGTTCGCGGCCTGGGAGCCGCCCACGCTGTTCGCGAACCGGTACCGCTGGCGGGGCAGCGACATCTACCACCAGCTGGTGCGGGACCCGCAGAACGTGCTGCTCGAGAAGCTGCCGGCCGGCACCGAGCTGCGCTACGCCGAGATCCGGGCGCTCGTCGGCGGCGTCACGGCCATCCAGGGCGCCAGCGGAGCCGGCGCGAGCGCCGCGAACGAGGTGCTCGTCCGGAACGTCGACCTGTTCGTCTTCGGGCAGCACCGGGCGCGCGCGATGATCGACCTGCCGACCGCGGGCAGCCGCGACGCACCCCGCCTTGCCAAGATCGTGCAGGACATCCACGACGGCAAGGTCGACGCCTTCTACCTGCACCTCGCCGAGGGGCAGCGCGGCGACCAGCGCAGCCAGACCGAGTACCAGCGCTTCCTCGCCATGGGCGCGGCGACGCCCGGCACGGTGCTCATCCACGCCAGCGCCCTGACCGCCGACCAGATCCACGAGGTGGCGGACGCCGGGTGCAAGCTCGTGTGGTCCCCGCAGTCCAACCTCCGGCTGTACGGGCAGACCACCCTCGCCGCCGAGGCGCTCGCCGCGGGCATGCCGGTCGGACTCGGCGCCGACTGGCTGCCGTCGGGCTCGACGAGCCTGCTCGCGGAGATGAAGGTGGCCCGCCGCGAACTGGCGCAGCAGGGGAAGGTCCTCGCGCCCGCCGAGCTGGTCGCGATGGTGACCTCCGGCGCGGCAGCCATCGCCGGGCTCGCGGACCACCTCGGGTCGCTGGCAGCGGGACGGCCCGCCGACGTGCTCGTCCTCGAGCGGCACCACGAGGACCCCTACGAGAACGTCTGCGAGGCGGACCCGTCGTGGGTCGAGCTGGTCCTCATCGGCGGAGACGTCACCTACGGGCGCAGCGACTGGTTCGCGACGCTCACGTCGGGCGCCGCCGGACCGACGATCGAGCCCCTCGTCGCCTGGGGCAAGACCATGACCCTGGACAACGGGTACCGGTCCCCGACGGGAGCCGTCCCGCCGCCGTTGCGCACCCTGCGCACACTGCTGACGACGAACTACCCGCCGGTCGGGCCGATCTTCGCCTGAAGGGATTCGTTCCCGGCCGATCGCGGCCGCGGCAGTGGCGTCGGGGGGCCGGCGGGCGCCGGATCGGCGTCCGCAGAACCGAGGCGGTGCTCCGCGAGCCAGCCCGGGAAGGCCGCGGGCGGCATGGGCCGGCTCAGGTAGTACCCCTGGACCGTGATCGCCCCGAGCTCGCCGAGTCGGCGCCAGGTCGCCAGGTCCTCCACTCCCTCCGCGACCACCTCGAGGTGCAGGCTGCGGCCCAGGTCGGTCACGGCCCGGACGATGACCTCGCTGTCCGGCTCGCGGACCAGGTCGCGCACGAAGCTGCGGTCGATCTTGACCTCCTGCACCGGCAGACGCTTGAGGTAGGAGAGGGATGAGTAGCCGGTCCCGAAGTCGTCGACGGACAGTCGCACGCCCAGTCGGCGCAGCGCGTGCAGGGCGACCAGGGCCGCCTCGGGATCGGCGATGACGCTGGACTCCGTGATCTCCAGCGTGAGCATCGGCGCCGGCACCTGGTGCCGCCGGAGGGCGTCCGTGACGACGCGGAGGAGATCGGCGTCCAGCAGCGCGCGGGGCGAGAGGTTGACGGCCACGGACACGGCGAGGCCCTGCCGGCGCCACCCGCTGCACTCGGCGAGGGCCTGCTCCAGGATCGACGCCGTCAGCTCCCGGATCAGGCCGCTGCGCTCCGCCAGGGCGATGAAGACCTCCGGGCTCACCGGCCCCTGCTGGGGGTGCGACCAGCGGGCGAGCACCTCCACCCCGGTCACCTCGCCGTGCGGGAGCAGCGCCTTGGGCTGGACGGCGATCGTGATCTGGCCGTCGTGCAGGGCGCGCCGCAGGTCGGCCATCAGTGCGAGCCGGTTGGGTCCCTGGTCCTCCAGCGAGTCGTGGAAGACGGTGACCCGGGTCGTCGTCCGCTTGCTGCTGTACATGGCGAGGTCGGCGCGCTTGAGCAGGGCCCCGATGTCGGAGCCGTGCACCGGCGCCAGGGCGATCCCCGCCGAGGCCTGCACCTCCACCTGGACGTCGCCGAGCGCGATCGGCTCCTGGACGGCGGCCGTGACGGCGTCGGCCACCTCGACCGCCCCGGACCGCGTCGTGGCGGGCAGGAGCACGACGAACTCGTCACCGCCGAACCGGGCGACCGTGCCGCGCTCGCCCACGGCCACGCAGAGCCGGCGGGCGACCTCGACGAGCAGGTGGTCGCCGTGGTGGTGCCCGAGGGTGTCGTTGACGTCCTTGAAGCCGTCGAGGTCGACGAGGACCACCGCGTCCACCCGCCCCCGGTGCCAGTCCCCGCGCTCCAGGCACGACCGGACGGCGCCCTCCCACGCGATCCGGTTCGCCAGCCCCGTGAGGGCGTCGTGCCCGGCGTCGTACCGGAGCTGGTCGATGAGCTGGGCGTTCCGGACGGCGGCGGAGACCTGGGTCGCGACCGTCTGCAGGAGCTGCAGGTCGTCGGAGGTGAAGGTCTGCACGTCGCCCACCCGGTCGGCGACGACCAGCGAGCCGAGCACGTCCTGCCCGTCGCGGAGCAGCACGCCGACGCTGTCCCGAAGCGCCTCGTCGTCCCGCGTCCGGCCGCCGCGCGTGGAGCGCGTGCGCAGCAGGGGCTGCCCGGCGGCGAGCAGCTGACGGTGCACGGCCACGGCGGACGCGTCGTCCGTGGCCCCGCCGTCCTCCTGCCGACCGCCCACCACCGAGAGCTCCCCACTCGGTCCACGGCTCAGCACCAGCGCGGCGTACTCGGCGTGGAACAGGTCGCGGACGCTGCGCAGTAGGTGCTGCGGCGCCTCGCGGGCGAGCGTGGCGTCGGGGAGGGAGCGGGAGAAGGTGAACAGGCGCTCGAGCGACTCGTGCCGCAGCCGGAGCAGACCGTAGCGGCGGTAGGCGGCGAGCAGGCCGCCGAGCGTGGCGAGCAGGGCCCACGAACCGGCCGGCCCCGCCTGGAGCGCGTACGCCGCGACGAAGCCCAGGGTGGCGATGCCGACGGCGATCGGCGGGTAGTCGACGACCTCGTCGAGGTAGCGGCGCAGGCGCAGCGACCCCTCCATCTGGCCCAGTACCGTGCACAGCGCCCAGCCGGCCAGCACGGCCGCGGCGGCGACCGCCAGGTACACCGCGCCGACCAGGCGCAGGGTCAGGGCGCCGTCGGGAT
Source organism: Kineosporiaceae bacterium (assembly GCA_035630955.1). Lineage (GTDB taxonomy): Bacteria > Actinomycetota > Actinomycetes > Actinomycetales > Kineosporiaceae > DATKNA01. Next base: position 2,445 of record DASQJO010000007.1, on the reverse strand, counting down.
CGCCGGCCCGGCGCAGGACCCACTCGGCGAGGCAGACCTCCGCCGCGTGGATCGACAGGTTGTACAGCAGCTTCAGCCGCGGCTGCCGGCGGTAGGCGACGAGCACCAGCGCGGACCCTACGACGCGGGTCCAGAGCAGCGTCAGGGGTGCGGCGTAGAGCAGCCCGAGCACGAGCGGGATCTCGCTGAGCGAGATCGCCTGCGTCTCCCGCCGCAGCTGGATGTGCAGTACGACGGCCTCGGTGACGCCGAACATGACGACGAAGGCCCAGGCGGGCGGGTGCCAGGCCGCCACGGCGGCGGGCTCCCCCCGGAGGCCCCGGAGCAGGCCGGCGGCGAGGGCGAGGTTCGCGACGGAGACGGCGAGGACGACGGCGGTCCGCCGGTCCGGTGTCCGGATGGCCACCTCTCGCCCCTCTCACGGGCCGACCGGCCCGGCTCCTCGAGGGAGCCGGGCCGGTCGGTCGTCGGCTCGGTCAGTTCCAGACGGCGTCCGCCCACACGGCGCCGGCCCAGCTCTTGCCCGCCCAGCTCTTGCCGGCCCAGGTGCCGGACGACCAGCTGCCGGAGGCCCAGCTCTTGCCGGTCCAGCTGCTGTCCGCCCAGCTCTTGCCGGTCCAGTCGGCACCGGTCCAGGTGGCATTAGCCCACGTGGACCCCGCCCAGCTCTTGCCGGTCCAGGTCGAGCCCGCCCAGGACTTGGAGTTCCAGGTGCCGCCGTTCCACGACTTGCCCTGAGCGACGAGCGAGCTGTAGGTACCCGCGGACCACGCCGCGCCCATGATGTCCTTCTCGCCCCGGAGGTCCGCGACGCCGTCGTTGACGTACTGGGTGCCCCGGGCCTGGTCCAGGGATCCGGTGCCGGTGCTCGCCGCCAGGTTCTGGACGCCGCTGTTCAGCGGGTTCGACAGCGAGCCGTAGACGTCCACCACGCCGTTGCCGCGGTAGATGTTGGTGGTCGACGTGAACGGCCGCGACGAGGCCATGAGCTGGCGCTTCACCTGGTCCGGCGTCGCGTTCGGGTACTTCTGCAGCACGAGCGCCGCCGCTCCGGCGACGATCGCCGTCGACTGCGAGGTGCCGCTGCCGCGCAGATAGCGCGTCCCCACGATCGCCCCCGGGTGGGCGGTGGCCACGATCGAGCCGGGGACCACCAGGCCCGCCACGTGCGCGCCCGGTGCCACGAGGTCCACGTGGCGGTCGTTCGTGCCCCGGCTGGTGAAGTCCGGGACCGTGTCGTTGCCGATGTCCGTCGTGCCCTGCGGGTCGTCCGCGCCCACGGCGAGGACGTACGGGTCGTACCCGGGGTTCGCCAGGACCGTGGCCGGCGTGCCGTCGTTGCCGCCCGACACCACGACCACGATGCCGGCCTTCCACGCCGCCTCGACCGCGTACGCGAGCGGGTCGACCTGGTACGGCTGCATCGAGTCGGTGCCGTAGGACAGGCTGATCACCCGGATGTTGAAGCCCGGGTCGTGCGCGTGCTGGGTCACCCAGGTGATGCCGGCGATGACCTGGCTGACGTCGACGGAGCCGTCGAAGGCCCCCACCTTGACGCTGACCAGCCGGGCGTCGGGCGCGATCCCGGTGAACTGGGACGCGGGCGTGCTCGCGTACCCGGCCGGCGTCGAGGACGCCTGGTCGCGCCCGACGATGAGACCCGCCATGTGCGTGCCGTGCCCGTACCCGTCCAGGTTGGTCAGCCCGGGCCGCTGGCTGTCGAACGAGAGGTCGGGTCCGTTGACGACGTTGCCGCTGGTCAGGCCCTGGACGGGGGAGACGCCGCTGTCGATGAGGGCGATGTCGATGCCCTTGCCCGTGTAGCCCGCCTGCCAGGCGTTGGTCGCCCGCACGATTCGGCTGATGGTGTACATCGAGCCCATGTCCGTCGCCGGGGCGTACGCCCCGGCCGGAACGGCACTCAGGGGCGCGCCCCCGCCCGTGCCGCCCCCCACCGACGCGGCGTTCGCGCCCGACGGCAGGACGGCGAGCGCTGCGGCCACCACTCCCGCGGCGAGCGGAGCCCCCCGTCGCTGCCATGACTTGCCCCGCGACGCGACGGCGCGACGTGTGCCGGCCATGAACCACCATCCTTGTGATCGATGCGTGTCCTGGAGACCTGGTCGGGCCTCGAGGTCCACATCGGCGGCGTGGTGGGGCGGCGGAGCCGGCGCAGGGCGGTTCACCCGACGAGGGGCGCGCGTCCCCGAACGGACGCGTCCCGGGGCGGCGTCACCGGACGAAGGTGGCGAGGGCCTCCCCTCTCTCGACGATGTAGGTCGACAGCATGCGGCCCGTGTCGGGGCCCAGGTCGGTGGCGTTGTGCGGGGTACGGGGCGGGATGAGGAACGGGTCGCCGGCGTCGAGGATCAGCGTCTCCCGGTCCTCGATCTCCATCTGCACCCGGCCCGCCAGGATGTAGCCGACCTCCTCGCCCGGGTGGAC
>DASQJO010000006.1:0-7172 GCA_035630955.1 Kineosporiaceae bacterium | reverse complement strand
CGCCGCCGCCCACGGCGTCCCGGACCACGAGCGCCTCACGCGCGACGACATGGTCGCGGCCGCCGGCCGCATCGCGGCGGCGGTCGACCTGCCCGTCACCGCCGATCTCGAACGCGGCTACGGCGACACCGCGCGGGACGTCGGCGAGACCGTCGCCCGCGCGCTGGACGCCGGGATCGTCGGCGCGAACATCGAGGACGCGAACCGTCCCGTCGAGGAAGCGGCCGCGCGCATCGAGGCGGCGCGGCAGCGGGCGGACGCCGAGGGCATCCCCTTCGTCGTCAACGCCCGGCTCGACCTCCCGATCGCGACCACGGAGGAGGTCGAGGAGGCCGTCGTCCGGGCCCGCGCCTACCTCGACGCCGGCGCCGACTGCATCTACCCGATCCGCATCAGCGACCCCGTCGTGCTGGAGGACGTCGTCGGGCGGATCGCCGCACCCGTCAACGCCTTCGGGCGGCCGGACGGTCCGTCCGTCGCGGAGCTCGAGGCCCTCGGCGTCGCCCGCGTCAGCTTCGGCCCCGGCCCGATGGGTGCCGCCATGGCGGCACTGCGCCGCGTCGGCGAGACCCTGCTGGCCGGCGGCGCGGCGGACGCCGACCTCGCGTTCCGGCCACCGGTACCGCAAGCTTGACCCCTCGTTGAGCCGGAGGAGACGGGCGCCTCGGGCGGTCCGGCTACGGTGCGGCCATGCCGCTGTCGCTCGTCGCCGCCCTGCGCGCGGTCTTCTCCGCCGCCGCCTCGCTGGCCCTCGCGGCGACGGGCTCGCAGGTCACGCCGTCGACCTCGGCCACCAAGCCCGCGCCGAGCACCAGCCGGGCGACTGCGGGCCCCGTCGTCCGCGGCCAGGCGACCCACTACGGCCCGGCGTCCGCGGGCGGGAACTGCAGCTTCCCGACGGTCCCGGCGGACAAGTTCACCGTCGCCGCCGGTCCGGACCTCTACGCCCACGGCGCCGCCTGCGGCGGCTACCTCTCCGTCAGCGCCAACGGCAGGACGATCAGAGTCAAGATCGACAACCAGTGCCCCGAGTGCAGACCGGGGCACCTCGACCTCACGGACGAGGCGTTCGCCGCCCTCGCGCCGCTGGGCAAAGGACTCATCGCGATCACCTACCGCCCGGTCACGAACCCCAGGATCACCGGCGGCCTCACCTTCGTCGTCAAGACCGGCTCGTCGCGCTACTGGCTCGGGCTGCTCGTCGACAACGCGGGCAACCGCCTCCGCTCCGTCGAGATCAGGGCCGGCGGCACCTGGAAGGCGCTCACCCGCACCGACTACGGCTACTGGCTGGCGCCGTCGGGCGCCGGGGCCGGTCCCTTCACCGTCCGCGTCACCGACGTCGCCGGGCACCGCGCCACGGCGTCGGGTGTCCGGCTCTCCCCGGACGCCGTCCAGCGCACCGCCGTGCGGCTGTACCGCTGAACGCCGTCACCCCTCGGCCGACTGGACGACGCGGGCGTTGAGCTCCTCGGGGTCGATGCCGCGGTCGCGCAGCAGCGCGTCGACCTTCGCCTCGAGCCGGTCGTCGCCCTCCTTCGACTGCGACGAGCCCCAGTAGTAGAAGAGCGCCAGCCCGGCCGCCTGCCAGATGAGCTGCAGGAACTCGGACTGCCAGTTCTCGAAGGTCGACTGCAGGAACTGCGGGAAGAAGTCGCCCCAGCTGAACTCCTGCCCGTGCTGCTCGGCCTCGTTGCGGACCTCGATGAGCTGGAACACGAACTGTCCGACCCAGGACAGCAGGAAGAAGATCCCCGTGACGATCGCGAACGAGTAGGCCCGCGAGAAGCGCGGCCGCAACGAGTTGTTCATGGGACTCCTCCGGAGGTCCACACCACAGGTTGAGGTGACTCCGCGAGGATGCCCGGACAGTGATCCCCTTAAACGGGGGGCCACTCGCTGTCAGCCAGACGCCGTAGCCAGCGCGTGACCTGGCCGGGGTACAGCTCCAGGGCGGCGGGCCCCGCGCGCAGCCAGGCGAGCGCGCGCCCGACGGGGGCGAGCAGCACCGCGAGTTCCGCCTCCCGTTCGAGCCGGTCGAGCGGGACGCCGATGAGCTCGGCCCACACGCCCAGGTAGAGCCCCCGCATGGCGGGCTGGTGGGACGGGCCACCCGGACGACCCGACGTGCCGTCGAGCAGGGTCAGCAGCGACGCGAACGGGTGGGCGACACTCGCGTCCCCCCAGTCCAGCCAGCGCCCGTCGAGCAGGGCGTTCGACGGCGTGAGGTCGTCGTGCTGGATCGACACCGGCACGGCGGCGTCGGCCAGCAGCCGGGCGACGGCGCGGGCACCGGGTACCGCCACCTCCCGGAGGCGGCGGGCCTCGCCGTCCGTCAGACCGTGCTCCCCGCCGACGTCGTGCAGGTCGTCGCGGTCCGCCAGCTCGGCGACGGCGTCGGCTGTGGCATCGGGCCGCAGGTCGTGGGCGCCCGCCGCGAGCAGCTCACCGGCATGTGCGGCGACCCGGTGCTGCAGCCGCGCGTAGCCGGTCACCGCGGTCCGCCAGAACGACAACGCGTCCTCGGGCGGGACGTCGTTCACCGTCGGGCCGCCGTCCGGCAGCAGCAGGAACCCCCGCTCGCGGTCGGCGGCGAGCGGCGCGAGGACGGCGTCCGGCACGAGGCGGGCGAGTGCGGGCAGCAGGTCGACCTCCGTGGCCATCGGCGGAGCGGCCGCCTTGCCCCAGAGCACCGGCGGCCGGGGGTCGCCGTCCAGCCCGAAGCACACCACGCTCGCCCACGGCATCGACCGCACCGGGTCCGCCTCACGGATCACGAGCCCGCGGGCCGTGCACCACTCCCCCACCCAGGCCGTCAGGCCGTCGCTCGGCCAGGCGGCGGGCGAGCTCACAGGTCGTCGAGGGCGGGCCTGGCGCCGTCCGTCCGCTCGGCCACCGACCGGACGGCGGCCGCGACGGCGGGCGCGACGTCGGGGTCGAAGACGCTGGGCACGATGTAGCTGGGGTTGAGCTGGTCGGGACTGACCGCGTCGGCGATCGCCCGGGCGGCGGCGACGAGCATCTCGTCGGTGATGGTGTGCGCGCCCGCGTCGAGCAGGCCGCGGAAGACGCCGGGGAACGCGAGCACGTTGTTGATCTGGTTCGGGTAGTCGCTGCGGCCGGTGCCGACGACCGCCGCGTACCGCTGCGCCTCCAGCGGGTCGACCTCGGGGTCGGGGTTCGCGAGGGCCAGCACGATCGCGCGCTCGGCCATCGTCGCGACGTCCTCCGCGGTGAACAGCCGCGGCGCGGAGACGCCGATGAAGACGTCCGCGCCCGCGAGCCCCTCGACGAGGCTGCCGCCGAAGCCGCCCTCGTTGGTGTGCTCGGCGATCCAGGTCTTGAACGGGTCCAGGCCGTCCCGCGCGGTGCTCACGGCGCCGCGGCTGTCGAACGCGACGACGTCCCGCGCGCCCTGGGCGAGCAGCAGCCGGATGATGGCCTGCCCGGCAGCGCCCGCCCCGGAGACGACGATGCGGACCTTGCCCAGGTCCTTGCCCACGACCCGCAGCGCGTTCGTGAGCGCGGCGAGGACGACGATGGCGGTGCCGTGCTGGTCGTCGTGGAAGACCGGGATGTCGAGCAGCTCGCGCAGCCGCGCCTCGATCTCGAAGCACCGCGGAGCGGCGATGTCCTCGAGGTTGATGCCGCCGTAGACGGGGGCCATGGCGCGGGCGATCTCGACGATCTCGTCGGTGTCCTGTGTGTCGAGGCAGACCGGCCAGGCGTCGACGTCCGCGAACCGCTTGAACAGCGCCGCCTTGCCCTCCATCACGGGCAGAGCCGCCGCCGGCCCGATGTTGCCCAGGCCGAGCACGGCCGACCCGTCGGTGAGCACCGCGACGGTGTTCCGCTTGATGGTGAGTCGGCGGGCGTCGTCCGGGTTCTTGGCGATCGCCTGGCACACCCGGGCGACGCCGGGGGTGTACGCGCGGGAGAGGTCGTCGCGGTGACGCAGCGGGACCTTCGGGTTCACCTCGAGCTTGCCGCCGAGGTGCATGAGGAAGGTGCGGTCGCTGACCTTGCGGACGACGAAGCCGTCGAGCTCACCGATGGCGTCGGTGATGACGTCGACGTGGTCGGCGTCCGCCGCGTTGCTCGTGACGTCGACGACGATCCGGCCGCTGTGGGACTCGACGACGTCGAGCGCGGTGACCACGCCGCCGGCCTTGCCGATGGCGGTCGTGAGGTCGCCGATCATGCCCGAGGCGGCAGGGGCCTGCACGCGCACGGTGATCGAGTACCCGGGGTTCGGCGAGGGCATCGCACCTCCAGATCGGGCTCCCGCGGAAGGACTCGAACCTTCAACCTGCCGGTTAACAGCCGGACGCTCTGCCGTTGAGCTACGCGGGATCGGCCCGACGACTGTACCAAAGGCGAGAGGGTCCGCTCGCACGCCTCACAGTGCGTCCCCGGCCTCCTCGCGCAGCTCCCGCTGCACCCGGGCGACCTGCGCGGCGATCGGCGGATCGTCGAGCCGGATGCCCCGCGGAGCCACGGCGTGCGTGCTCAGCGTCCCGTCCGCCGCCTTGCGCAGACTCACGAAGATCGCCCGCCCGCCGGGCAGCGGGAGCTCCCGGACGAGCACGATCGACGACCGGACGCGCTCGTGCACGACCTCGGGCAGGAAGGTCTCCTGCCCGACCTCCAGCGGCGTCGGCAGCCGCGACCCGACCCACCAGACGGCGAGGGTGCCGGAGTCCTCGTCCCAGGCGGCGTGGTCGACCTCGGTCCACGGCCGGCGCACCAGTCTGCCCTGCGGCGTCCGGACCCGCAGGCCCTCCGGCGTCGCGGCGGCAACCCCTCCCCCGGCGAGCTCGGCCCATGCGAGGACCCGCTCGCCGGTCACGCCGAGCTCGCGGGCGGCGTCGTCGGGCAGCTGGGGCCGCCGGCGGCGTCCTGGGATCCTCACGCCGCCAGGGTAATCAGGGCGGGGTCAGCGGCCGCCGGTCGTCTCGCGCTCGCCGACGACGTTCGCGCCGGCGGGCAGCGGGGGGGCGTTCCACTTCTGCTCGTACGAGCCGTCGCAGGCATCGCTGGTTATCGACGACCACGAGCTGAGGTCGGGCCGGCCGGGCCCCGCGGGCCCGAGGGAGAGGCACCGGCCGTAGCCGTCGACGATCGTGTAGGCCGTCGACCGGTTGCCGGTGTCACCGAGCATCGTCCAGCGCTGGTCGGTCCGGGTGCTGTCGCACGGCCGGACGACGACGTACGCGCCGGCGCTGCTGGGCGCGGTCAGGCAGTAGAGCCCGCTGGAGGTGTTCGACTGCAGCTGGCGGGTGTTGGGACTGTCCCAGACCCAGCGCTGGTTCCAGCCGACCGTGCTCGTCGGGTCCTGCTTGCAGGGGTAGTCGATGAGCCAGGTGGCGCTGAGGTTCCAGTTCGTGATGTCCAGGCAGCGGCCGTACTCGCCGTAGTTGATGAGCTGTTGCGTCGTCGTTCCGGCGGCGCCCGCGCCGACGGTGGCGTCCGGCGTCCAGTTGTCCGCCGCATAGTTGCAGGCCGAGACGGTGAGCGTGGTGCCCACGGCCCAGACGTCGTTCGTCGTCAGGCAGAGCCCGGAGAGGGCGGTCTTGCCGGGGTCGACCCCCTGGAACTCGCCGCTGTCGTCGTAGGCCCACAACTGCCGCCACTGGCCGCTGATGCAGCTCTGCAGGCTGACCGCGGTGACGCCGTTTCCGGGGCCGGTCGAGGCGATGCAGAGGCCGCCCGTCGGCGGGGACGTCGACGTGTCCTGCGTGGTCGCGAGGGCGATGGAGTAGTCGTTGCGGTAGGACCACTTCTGCGCGTCGCTGCCCGCGACGCAGGTCGCGAGCTGGACCGTCGTCCCGACCGCGGCGGGGTAGCTGGCGGGCTGCCAGCACAGGTTCTTGGTGTCGGTGGAGATGAGGTCGCTGTGGATCGGGCCGCCGAGGACGGCCTGATCCGTGCGGTTGAGCATGTAGACCATCTCGGTGGACCGGTCGCCCCACCCGCTGGGCACGGTGGCGACGGAGGCGGAGCCCAGCGCCTGGACCAGCGCGTACACCGGGATGCGGCTCGGCCCGGCGCCCACGGTGCACGGGATCGCGTTCGCGGTGCGCCAGGTGTCGCTCTGCCCGGAGGGGTTGACGGTGTAGTAGGAGACCGTCACGCGGTAGGAGACCGCGTCCTGACCGGTGTCGAGGCCGCCGACCTGGCCGACCAGCGGATTGGCGGTCCCGTAGCAGGGCAGCTTGGTGATGTCGCCGTTGCGGGTGGAGCCGGTCGTCGTCGTCCAGGCCTGCTTGACCGCGGCCACCCCCGCCTGCAGGCCGGCCTGGGATCCCGCGATCGTCCGCTCGCTCTTGCGCTCGTACGCGGTCGGCAGGAGCTCGCTGAACAGCACGCCGAGCAGGCCGACGGTGAGGACCGTCGTCACGACCATGCAGGCGAGCACGAAGAACATCGCCATGCCGCGGTCGTCCCGCGGACGCAGCCGGCGGATCACGGCCGCCCCAGCTGGGTGCACACCGTGCTGGTGGTCGGGACGGGCGCCTCCAGGGAGTTGCGCATCGTGTACTGCGCCTGGCTCGGGACGAGGGCGCCGACCGTGCTGCGGAGCTGGAGGTTCACCGCGACGCGCATCACGCTGAACCCGGCGTCGCTGCTCAGCAGGGTGAAGGGCGGCTGGGTCGTGGGATCGTTGACGACGTTGCTCGCCACCGTCGTCCACGGCGTCGCCGCCAGCGTCACGACGTTCCAGCTGCGGTACTGCAGCAGCTTCGACCCCGTCTGAAAGCGCCACTGGGTGCAGCGGCTGTCCGCGCCGGCCTTGACGGCGTCGCTCTGGAACTCGAAGTACCAGGAGTTGGTCACCGTCGACCAGAAGGGCAGGTTCGCGGCCGACGCGTAGCCGAGCTGCCGGCCCAGGACGTCGGCGGCGGCGCGGCTCTGCGTCGCCGAGGCGGTGACGGCGGACACCCGCGTCAGGGAGGTGGTCATGACCCGGACGGCGCTCACGAAGACGATGAGGACGACGGCGAAGGCACCCATGGCGGCGAGCACCTCGATGAGGGTGACGCCGGTGTCGTCGCGGCGGACCTGCACCGGTCAGCACCCCCCGATCGTGACCGTCTCCGTGACCGTCGAGGTCAGGACGCCGTTGACGTCGGTGTCGTAGTACGTGAAGGTGTCGGTCCCGGTGGCGCCCG
>DASQJO010000005.1:0-11657 GCA_035630955.1 Kineosporiaceae bacterium | reverse complement strand
CAGTACGCCGAGCGGCGGCTCGCCGCCGATCCGGACGAGGCCGCGCCGTGGCCGACCGGTAGGCGGTCCACTACGCGCAGGTCGCGTCCCAGGCGTACCACGAGCTGCACGGCCCCTCGATGATCGGGCAGCTCGACCGGCTCGAGGTCGCCCACGCGAACCTGCGCGCCGCGCTCGCCCACCTTCGGACCACCGGGTGCGCGGGCGAGGCCGCGGACGCCGTCCATGCGGTGTGGCTCTACCTCGGCGTCCGCGGCCACGCGCGCGAGGGACTCGCCTGGGCCGACGCGCTCGCCGCGACCCCGCTCGACGACCGTCCCCGATGTGCCGTGCACGTCGCCCTGGCGGCCTCGAAGAAGTCCCGAAACGTCCTCGAGCCCGGTTCTAGAGCCTCCCTTCTGACGGGAGGAGGCCTGAGCCCGTGTCAGCGCCGCGTCGCAACGATCAGGTGCACGGGGAAGCGCGGGTCCAGGGGCTCGACCGACGTCACCTCCAGCCCCGCCGTCTCGGCCCAGCGCTGGTAGGCCGACAACGCATGTACCCCGCCGCTCCCCGTCCGCATCGCCAGTCCGAGCTCGTAGAGGGCGAGCATCGCGCTGCGCCGGGACCCGCCCTGCACGATCTCCGGCAGCACGTCGACGACGGCCAGCCGCCCGCCGGGTGCGAGTCCACGGCACAGTCGCGCGACCACGCCGGCATTCGTGGCGTCGTCGAAGAGGTGGCACACGTTCGCCAGCAGCACGAGGTCGTACGCACCCGCCTCGGGCACGACGCTCATCAGGTCCGCCGCCTGGAAGGTGAACCGGTCCTCCAGGCCCGCGGCCGCCACCTCCTCCCGCGTCGTCGCGAGCACCGGCGCCAGGTCGAGCGCGGTGATCCGCGCACCGGCATCGGCGCGGGCGATCGCCGCACTCCAGGGCGCGGCGCCGGCACCGGCGTCCAGCACCCGCCCCGCCGGGGCCAGCGATCGCGCGGCGACCGCAGCGGCCTGCGCGCCGAGCACCGACAGCCCCGGCACCACGGACGGGTAGAGCCGCTGCGCACCCGACGACGTCTCCACCTCGTGCAACGACCGCCCGGTGCGGACGACGTCCTCCGTGCAGGCCCAGTCGAGGCGCGTCCGCTCGAGGAAGTCGAGCGGCGCCGCGGCGAGCCGGAACACGCCGTCCAGGGAGCGGTCGACGACGCCGAGAGCCTGGAGCGCGACCAGCAGGAGTTCGGTGTGACGCGGCGACGTGCCGCAGCCGGACGCCACCTGCTCGGCAGTGGCAGGCCCCTCCTCCAGCGCGGTCAGCGTGCCCGTGCGGGCCGCCGCCGCGAGAGCGGCGGCGGCCTGCACGGCGTGGGTCAACTCGACCAGCGTCGCCGACCCCGCGGCGACCGGCGTCTGCGTCACGGTCACGACAGCGCCCCGTCGAGCGGCGTGACGGTGCCGGCGGAGCCGTCGACGAGCACGACCTGCCCGTCGCGCAGCCGCCTGGTGCCCTCGCGCGTGGCGACGACGGCGGGGATGCCGTACTCGCGGGCGATGATCGCGGGGTGGGACAGGATGCCCCCGGTGTCGGTCACCAGAGCCCCGATGCTCGGGAACACCACCGACCAGACCGGTGAGGTGATGGTGCAGACGAGCACGTCACCCGGCCGGATCCGGGAGAACTCGTCCTCGCCGTGGATGATCCGCACGGTGCCGGTCCAGCGACCGGCCGACGCCGGCACACCGGCCAGGACGCCGTCCGCCCGGACGCCGCCCGCCTCGATCGCTTCCGTTCCGAAGATCCGCTCGGTCGACCACAGGAACGCCTCCATCGTGTGCCGCGCGGGGCCGGGCAGCCCGGCGAGGGACGGCGGAGCGGGAGGCGTGCCGTAGCTCGCCGGACCGGGGTGCGCCAGGACCCACGCCCGCTCGCCGAGCCGTCGCCGGACCACGTCCCGCAGGCCGGCGCCGTCGGCGAGCAGGCCGTCGCAGAGCTCGGCGCTGGTGAGCTCGAAGGCGTGGTCCGGCTCGTCGAGCAGACCGCTGCCGGCGAGCCGGCGTCCGACCTCGAGCGCGGCGCGCCGCACCAGGGCGAGCGGCGCGCTGACGGTGAAGAACTCGTTGTCCTCGCGCACGGGGTAGGCCTGCAGCGCGTCCCGCAGCGCCCGCTCGAACCGCTCGAGGTCCGCCGGGCGGCCGGCCAGCACACGTCGGGCCTCCGCCCGGGCCTGCTCCCGGGCCGCGGTGAGGGCGGCGTCGGCTTCGGCCGGGTCGTAGCCGGTCGCGAGCTGGTCCCGGACAAGGGCGAGCACCAGGTCGGGCTGTTCGTCGAGGTTCGGCTCGGCCACCTCGTAGCGCAGCGCCCGGCAGCCGTAGTCGCGCACGTAGCCGGCGAAGGCGGCGGCGAAGTCGGGGTCGGTGTCGAGCACGTCGGCGAGCGGCGCGCCGGTCTCGATCGCGCCGGCCACGGCGGGCCGCCTGCGAGCGAGCGTCGCCAGCGACGCGAGGGCGCGGGCCGGCTCGGTTGAGCGGTGCGAGGTCCCGCCGAGGAGCCGAAGGGCCTGGGCGTCGTCCCAGCCCAGCAGGTCCCGGGTGACGAACGCGAGCTCCCCGAGCACCAGGGCGAGCGCGCCGTGCAGCCGGAAGTGCACGTTCGTGCCCTCCTCGGCCAGCCGCAGCGTCCGGCGGAGGTGCTCGGCCAGCCCGGCGTCGTCGAGAGCGGTCAGGTCCCTGTCGCGCAGCTCGACGATCTCCGCCCCGAGCTGCACGACCCACTCGTGCTCCCAGCGCTCGATCAGCCCGTGCGCGCGGCGCTCGTGGGCGGCGCGGGCGGCGGTCCTAACCCGCTCGCGCAGCGCCGGGACGAGGCGGACGGCGACCGCCGTGGCCCAGCCGGGCAGCCGGGGCGGCTCCTTGCCGCCCAGCGGGACGACGCGGACGTACTCCCACCCGCGGATGTCGCGGAAGTCGAGCGTCTCGAACAGGTAGCCGAGCTCGGCGGAGACACGCGAGAGGGCCGGCGTCCGGTGGGCGTGGATCTCCCGGGACAGCTGGTGCCACGGCGCCGGGGAGTGGCTGCCCTCGCGAGCCCAGAAGCCGGGCGGGATCTCCTCCTCCACCGGCACCGGCTCGATCTGCTGTCCGATCTCGGGGTTGCCCAGCGTGGTGATCGGCCGGGCCTGCAGCAGCACCGGGCGTCCGGCGGCGACGGCCCACTCGACGTCCTGGGGGCATCCCTGCAAGCGCTCCACCTGGCGGGCGAGCGCGGCGACGGCGGCGGCGCCGGCGGCGTCCAGCGCCTCGGGGCCGTCCTGGTCGGCGAGCCGCGGCTCCTCGCCGTCAGCGACGACCCACCGCTGCGGTGCGGCGGCGCCGCTGACGAGCTGGTCGGCGACGCCGGCGACGGCGTCCACGACCACCCGGTCGCGGGCGCCGCTGACCGGGTCGGCCGTGAAGGCCACGCCCGCGGCGTCCGCGTCGACCATCGGCTGCACGAGGACGGCCAGGGACGCCGGAGCCCCGGCACGGGCGTACTCGCGGATCCGCGCGCCGAACGCCGACCGCCAGCAGGTGAGCACGGCGTCGAGCAGGGCCTGCTCGCCCCGGACGTCGAGCACGGTCTCGTACAGACCTGCGAACGAGGCGGCGGCGCCGTCCTCCGCGACGCCGGACGAGCGGACGGCGAGCGGGACGTCGCCCCAGCCGGCGGTCGCGGCGAGCAGGGCGGCCGCGGCGTCGTCCGGCAGGGCGAGGGCATCCGGGTCGACGTCGCCGGCGGGTCCGGCGGCCACGCCGGCGGCCGCCGCGAAGACGTCGGTGGTGACGACGACGCCTGCGGGGACGGGCAGCCCGGCGGCGGCGAGACGGGCCAGGGTAGCCGCCTTCCCGCCGAGCAGGGTGGTTTCGGGCGCGGCGTCGGCCAGGGACAGGACGGGGGTGCGGGTCCGGGAGAGGGTGGACGGCGGGTTCATGGGGGGCACCTCGGGGTCTCGTGTCATCGGTGTCCCTTCAGCGTCGCGGGATACGTAGGGGGCCCGGCATCGTGCGGCCTACGTATCCGACCGCGGAGCCGACGTAACCGGCTGCGTCTCCACCACCCAGCGGGCCAGCGCGGTGCGCGACCCCAGTCCCAGCCGCGCATAGACGTTCTGCAGATGCGTGGTCACCGTCCGCTGGCTGATGAACAGGGTCGTCGCGATCTCCGCGTTCGACCGGCCCTCGGCCACCAGCCGCACGACCTCCAGCTCGCGCCGGCTCAGCTCCCCCGGGCCGCGCTCGCGCGCGCCCGACGCGGGCCGGCGTCCGAGGCTGCGGAGCAGGCGCCGGCACCGGTCCGCCGACGTCCGAAGCCCGCACCCCTCGAGGAAGGCGAGCAGCTCCTCGACCTCCCCGACCAGGTCCTCTCCCGGCTGGTCCTGCGCGCGCAGCTCGGCGACCTCCAGCCGAGCGAGGACGGCGTCGGGACGCAGACCGACGCGCTCGAACCCCGCGGCAGCCCGGACACCGAGGGCTGCGGCCGTCGCGTCGTCGCCCTCCGCGCGGGCGACCCGGGCCAGCAGCCGGTCGGCCAGCGCGGAGCACAGGTCGCCGTCCGGCCACAGCGCGACGATCCGGGCCGCGATCTCACGCGCCTGCACCGGACGGCCGTCGGCCACCAGGGCGAGGCCGAACGCGTCCAGCGCGAACACCTGCAGCGCCATGACACGCTCCACGGCCGCCGCCGAGAGGCGAACCGCTTCCGCGGGCCTGCCCTGCTGCAGCGCCAGCAGCGAGCGGGCGACGTCGACGACGCCGAAGACGTGCCGGTCGGCGTCCTCCCACGCGCCGAAGCGACGTTCGACGGCATCGAGGACCTCGGCCGCCTCTGCGGTCCGCTCCTGCCGGACCAGGGCGATCATCCGCGCCGACAGCCCGAACGCGACGCCGCGCGACATCTGCGAGCGCTCGGCGATCTCGACCGTCTGGTCGGCCAGCTCCAGCGAGCGCTCGTACCGGCCGCGGTACGACTCGATGTAGCTGAGGTACGTCAGGTGCAGGCAGGAGAGGGTCGGGACGCCGATCGCGCCGGCCAGCCGGATCCCCTCCTCGGCCGCCGCGGTCGCGCCGTCCAGGTCGCCGCAGCACACGAGGGCCTGGGCGGTCGGGCGCATGGCGCGCTCGACGAACAGCGGATCCGCCTCGGCCCGTGCGAGCTCCTGCAGGTGAGGCAGCCGGGCCAGCGCCGGGGCGAGCTTCCCGTCGTCGATGTCGTGCGCCACGCGCGCGTACTCCACGACGCCCCGCGCGCGCGTCGAGCCCGTCGCCTCCGCCAGGCGCTCCATCTCCGCCATCGCCTCGTCCCGGCGCGAGCGGTCGCCGCGGCGGCCGCTCTGCAGCAGCTCCAGTTCGATGACGTGGGTGTGGGAGGGGGACGGCGGCAGCGGGGTGAGCAGCTGCTTCGCGGCGTCGAGGGCCCGGCGCGCCTCGTCGAACCCACCGAGGTCCCACCAGAGCATCGAGGCCTGGGCGAGATCGCGGGCGCGGTCGTGCGGGTCCGTCCGCTGCTCCGCGGCCTCGTGCAGCGCCGTCACCGCCTGGTCGAGGCGACCGGCCATCTGGGCCCCGAGAGCCAGGCGCTCACCGAGGCCGGCTCTCGCGTCGGCCACGTCGCCCACGTCCGCCGCCAGGTCGTCGTCGGCGTGCTCGAGCAGATCCAGGGCGGCGCGGGCGCAGGCCGTGGCCTCGTCCCCCGCCTGCCGTTCGAGGGCGGCGTCCGTCGCCCGGACCAGCACCGGGTAGGAGCGCCGGGGCTCGACGGCCGGGCCGGCGCCGCGCAGGTGGTGGGCGAGCATGCGCAGGTCCGTGCCCGGCTGCGCCTCGAGCGCGTCGGCGACGGCGGCGTGCAGGGCCTGTCGGCGGGCGACCGGGAGGGCGGCGTAGGCGACCTCGGCGTGCATCGGGTGCACGGGCCGGTAGACGACGGTGGCGTCCACCACGTGCTCGCTGACCAGGCCGGCCGTGCGTAGCCGGGCCACGGCCTCCAGCGCCGACGCCTCGTCCGGCGCCGCGATCCGGACGACGCGGTGGCTCGTCGCGCCACCGCCGAGGCTGATGAGGTCGAAGACGGCGCGCGCCGTCGGCGGCAACGCGTCGAGACGCCGGCGCACGAGCGTGCCGACGAGTCGCGGGACGGCGGGCGTCCCGGTCGGCGCTAGCACCCAGCGGCCTCCGCTGCGCCGCAGCTCCCCGTCGTCCACGAGCATGTCGACGAGCGCCTGGACGAACAGCGGGACGCCGCCGGCCCGCTCGGCGAGCAGGTCGGCGAGCGGGGCGGGCGGGTCGTCGCCGAGCACGTCCGCGGCCAGCCCGAGCGTCTCGGCGGCGTCCAGGCCGGCGAGGACGACGTCCGTGACGTCCCCGGTGGTGGCACCCCCGCGATGCAGCGCGGCGAGCAGGTCGTCCGCGCCGCCGGACGCGTCGGCGTCCTCCCCGGAGCGGTAGGTGAGCAGGAGCAGCAGCCGGCAGCCGGCCAGGCCGCGGGCGAGGTAGCCGAGCAGCGCCTGCGAGGCCGGGTCCGCCCACTGGACGTCGTCCAGCAGCAGTGCGAGCGGCGCTCGCTGGGCGGCCCGCTCGAGCATCCTGCGGACGGCCTCGAACAGCCGGGTGCGCTCCAGTCCGGCGTCCCCGAGCGCCGGCGGCGCGGGCAGGTCGAGGCCGTCGAACAGGCGGCCGAGGTCCGACAGGCCGTCGGTGAGCATCCTCCGCCGGGCCGGCGAGCTGTCCAGCAACGGGCGCAGGGCCTGGACGACGGGCGCGTAGGAGAGGTCGCGCTCGAGCGGACCCGCGGTGGCGGTCAAGGTCTCGAAGCCGGCGGCCGACGCCCGGGCCAGCGCCTCGGCCGCGAGCCGGGACTTCCCGATGCCGGCGGGCCCCCCGATCGTGACGACCTGCAGCCGGCCCGCGGCGGCGCCGTCGATCGCGCGGCCCAGCACGGCGAGCTCGCGCTCACGGCCGAAGAGCGCCGACCGTGCCGCCCCCGCTCGCCCCATCCGAGCTCCGCTCCGCCGTCCCGACCCGCTGGTGAAGCGACATAATCGCATGTCACAGGGCGAGGAGGTCCTCGATCGGATGACGGGCGTACTGAACGAGCGCCAGGAGCGGCTGCAGGCCGAGGCCGACGAGCTGCGCCGGCGCTGGCGGCTCGACGAGGTGCTGCCGCGGGTCGGGCCGGTGCACTACGTGGGGAGCTACGTGTCCGGCCTCCTGGTGTGGCGCGACCTCGACGTCATGGTCCTGGCCCCCTCCGGGTTCGGCCCCCCGGAGGTCGTCGGCCTGCTCGCCGAGCTCGTCACGCTGCCCGGTGTCGCGGGCTTCGACGTCCACGACGAACGCGGCCCGCGCTCGCCGACCGGCCAGCGGCGCGACGAGCGCTGGCACGTGCCGCTCGTCACGAACGCCGCGTCCGGCGGGTGGCGCCTGGACCTCACCCTGTGGCTGCACGACGACCACGCCCATCTGACCCGCTGGCACGAGGAGCTGCGCGGACGCCTCACGCCCGAGCAGCGCGGAGCGATCCTCACGATCAAGGACGCGTGGCACACGCGGCCCGAGTACCCGGACGTCGTCGGCGGGTCGGACGTCTACCAGGCGGTGCTGGAGGGCGGCGTCCGGACGCCGGAGGAGTTCGCCGGCTGGCTCGGGCGTCACAAAGAGCCGCGCGGCGGTGCTCCACCTCCGTGAGCGTTCTGAGGCACGGTGGAGGCGCACCGGCCGCCGCCCTGTACCCCGCCCGGCAGGGCGGGACGGCGGGGCGGCTCGAGCGGAAGGACGGCGTGGCAGAGTCGACGATCCCCGGGCGGACCACCGTCAGGGCGGACCTCGAGCAGGTCTTCCGCACCGCCTACCCGCGCGTCGTCGCCGTCGCAGCCCGGGTCCTCGGGTCGCGAGCCGAGGCCGAGGACGTCGCGCAGGAGGTGTTCCTGACGTTCGGACGCTCGTCGGTGCCCGCCGGCGACGCCCTCGGCTGGCTGTCCGTCGCCGCCGCCCACACCGCGCTCAACCATCTGCGCACGCACCGCCGCCGGGCCGCCCGCGAGGAGGCCGCCTCGGAGGCTCTCGTCACGGCCCCGGACGCCGCCGACGCGGTGGTGACCCTCGACGAGCGCCGGCGCGTCCGCGAGGCGCTGGCCCGGCTGCCCCGCACGCAGGCCGTCGCCCTCGTGCTGCGTCACAGCGGCGTGAGTTACGCCGAGGTGGCCGCCGCCCTCGACCTCTCCCCCGGCAGCGTCGGCACCACGGTGCGGCGCGCCGAGTCCGCCCTGCGCAAGGAGCTGAACCCCGATGCGTCACCCCACTGACGGCACCCTGCGTCGCCTGCTCGACGAGCCGGACGGCGTCCCCGACGCCGACCGCGAGCACGTCGCCACGTGCCCGGCGTGCCTCGCCGGCCTCGCCGGCGTCCAGCGCGACGCGGCCCTGGTGGGCGCGGCGCTGCGTCCCTCGCCGGCCGCGCCTCCGGACGTCGACGGCGCGTGGCTCCGCCTGAGCCATGCCCTGGCCGACGACGCCGATCGCCGGGTCGCCGAGGCGCCACGGCGACGGCGGCGCCTGTCGCTGCGTCATCCCGTGGTCGCGGCCGCCGGTGCCGTCGCCCTGCTGACCGGCGCCGGGGCCGCGGCCGCCGCGGACTGGCTGCCGATCTTCCGCACCGAGCGGATCGCGCCGACGCCGGTCCCCAGCGCGCAGCTCGTCGACCTGCCCGACCTCTCCGCCTACGGCGACCTCCGGGTCGTGACACAGCCGCACCTGCGGGCGGTGGCGGACGCGGCCGCGGCAGCGACGGCGACGGGGCTGGCCGTCCCGCAGGTGCGTGACCTGCCCCGCGGCGTCCGGGGCGAGCCGACGTACCAGGTCGGCGATCGCATGACGGTGCTCTTCACGTTCTCGGCCGAGAAGGCGGCGCGGGCGGCCGCGGCGGCGGGCAGGACGGCACCGCCCGCACCGGCGGGCCTGGACGGCAGCCGGTTCCGGCTCAGCGCCGGTCCCGGGGTCGCGGCGCTCTGGTCGTCGGGTCGCGGTCTGCCTGCCCTCGCCGTCGGCCGTGCCGTGGCGCCCACCGCGGTCTCGTCCGGCGTCCCGTTCGAGACGGCCCGCGACTACCTGCTGTCGCTGCCGGGCCTGCCCCCGCAGGTCGCCGCGCAGCTGCGCGCCTTCTCAGGAACGGGGACGACGCTGCCGCTGCCGGTGCCGGCCGAGACCGTCACCTCGTCGGCCACGGACGTCGGCGGCCTCCCGGCAACGCTGCTCACGACGCGGGACGGCAGCATGGCCGGCGTGGTGTGGGTCGACGACGGTGTGATCACGGCCGTGGCGGGTTCGCTGTCCGCCGACGAGGTGCTCGCGGTCGCCCGGCGGCTTCCCTCGTGAGCGCCGTCCCCGCGGCGGACGCCGCGCGGCGAGTGCTCGCCGAGCTGCCGCCGTCCCCCGCGGTGTCGTGCTCGGGCGTGCGCAAGCGCTACGGGCGGCAGGTCGCCGTGGACGGCGTCTCCTTCACGGTCGCCCGCGGGGAGGTGATGGGGCTGCTCGGGCCCAACGGCGCCGGCAAGACCACGGTGATCAAGATGCTGCTGGGGCTGGTGCGGCCGGACGCCGGCGAGGTGCTGCTGCTCGGCCGTCCGGGTCGCGACCCCGCTGCGCGGGCACGCGTCGGGTACCTGCCCGAGCTGTTCCGGTACCAGCCCTGGCTCTCGGCGTCCGAGGTGCTCGCCCTGCACGTCCGGCTCGCCGGCGTGGCCGTGCCCGAGGCCGAGCGCCGCGAGTGCCTCGCCAGGGTCGGTCTCGCCGACCGGGCGCGCGACCGGGTGGGCGGCTTCTCCAAGGGCATGCAGCAGCGGCTCGGCCTCGCCGTGGCGCTGGTGGCCCGCCCGGAGCTCGTCGTCCTCGACGAGCCGACCAGCGCCCTCGACCCCGTCGGGCGCGCCGACGTCCGCGACCTCGTGCTCGAGCTGAAGGCCCGCGGCGTCGCCGTGCTGCTCAACTCGCACCTGCTCGGCGAGGTGGAACGCGTGTGCGACCGCGTCGTCATCCTCGACAAGGGCCGGGTGGCGGCGGCCGGCAGCCTGCCGGAGCTGCTCGGCCGCCACGAGCTGCGGCTGCGGCTCGATCGGGTGGGTGCGCAGGCGCAGGCGCGGCTGGCGGCGGCGGGCCGGCTCACCTGCACCGGTGACCTCTTCACGATCGAGCTGGACGACGACCAGGTCGCCGTACCCGAGCTGGTCGCGGATCTCGTCGCTCTCGGGGTCCGCGTGCACGCGGTCGAGCCCGCGCGGATCAGCCTGGAGGAACGCCTGCTCGGGATCCTGCGGACCGGAGGTGAGAAGCCGTGACCGCCGTGCTCACCGTCGCCGCCCTCACGCTCCGCGAGGCCGCCCGTCGCAAGGTGCTGCGGGCGCTGGCAGCGCTGACGGTCGTGCTCCTCGCGCTCAGCGCGTGGGGCTTCTCGCGCATCGTGACCGTCGACCCGGGCGGCGCGGATCTGACGAGCGGCGAGGGGCGCCTCGTGGCGTCGCTGCTGCTCAACCTCGTGATGTTCGGGCTCAGCCTGATCGCGGCGCTGGGGACGGCGTTCCTGGCCGGCCCGACCGTCGCCGGCGAGGTCGAGTCCGGGGCGGCGCTGGCGATGCTCGCGCGGCCGGTGCGGCGATCGGCGGTGCTGGCCGGCAAGTGGCTCGGGCTCGTCGCCTTCGGCACCGGGTTCGTGACCGTGGCCGGGTTGGCCCAGTTCCTCATCGTCCGCTGGACGGTCGGGTACTGGCCGCCGGAGCCGGCGACCGGGCTCGCGCTGCTCGCCGTGCAGACGACGGTGCTGCTCACGCTCGGCCTGCTGCTGTCGACCGCGATCTCGCCGATGGCGTCCGGCGTCGTGGCGGTCGGCCTCTTCGGCGCGACCTGGATCGCCGGGGTCATCGGCGGAGTCGGCGCGGCGCTCGGCAACGACTCCGTCGCCCGCGTCGGCACGGTGTCCCGGGCGCTACTCCCGACGGACGGCCTGTGGCGCGGCGCCATGCACGCCTTCCAGGACCCGTCGGCGCTGAACCAGTTCGGCGGGGACGCGGCCGACGGGGCGTTCCCGTTCCTCAGCGCGTCCGGCGTCGCCCCGGCCTACCTCGGCTGGGCAGTGCTGTGGATCGTCGTCGTCCTCGGGCTCGCCGGGCTGGCCTTCCAGCGCCGCGACCTGTGACGCCGGGCCGGCTACGCCGACTCAGCGGAGCCGGTGGCCGGCGCGCCATGCTGCCGGCGACCTGCCGTAGGCACGCTTGAACGCCCGGCTGAACGCCTCCTCGGCGTCGTACCCGACGCGGCGTGCGATGGCGGCGACGCCCAGGTCGGTGGATGCCAGGAGGTCCTCCGCCAGGTGCATCCGCCACTCGGTGAGGTAGCGGATCGGCGAACGGCCGAGCACCTGGCGGAACCGTTCGTCGAGGCCGGACCGCGAGACGGTCGCGATCCGCGCCAGGTCGGTGACGGTCCACTTGCGCTCGGGCTCCGCGTGCAGCGCGGCCAGGGCGGGGTTGAGGACCGGGTCGTGGAGGGCGGCCAGCCAGCCGCGGTCGACCGCGGGGGCCGTGGCCAGGTGCTGCCGGAGGACCTCGACGAGGAGCATCTCGGGCAGCCGGGTGTTGATCGCGTCGGGTCCCAGGGGCGA
>DASQJO010000004.1:0-7580 GCA_035630955.1 Kineosporiaceae bacterium | reverse complement strand
AGGTGGCCGCCGGCGGAGTGGCCGACGACGGCGACCCGGTCGAGCGGGACACCGGCGTCCGGCCCGACGCCGGCCAGCAGGTCGACGGCCGCCGCGACGTCCAGCAGCGTCGCCGGCCACCCGCCACCGGCGCCGACGCCGCGGTAGTCGACGTTCCACACCGCCCAGCCGTCGGCCACGAGCGCGCCTGCGACGTCGTGCTCGAGGGTCCGGTCGTACCCGGCGCGCCAGAACCCGCCGTGCACGAGGACGGTGACCGCGTCGGGCGGAGCGTCCGGGAGCCAGAGCTCGCACACCTGGGCGGGCTCGGTGCCGTACCTGTGCAGCCGCGGGTCCCGCATGGTGGCAGCCTGCCCGACCGCCTACGGTGACGCCCATGAGCCTTCGGCGGGGACCTGCCGCCGTGCCCCTGGCGGAGAACGCGTGGCGGATCCCGACCGCGCCCTTCAGCGGCACGAACTCCTTCGCCTTCGTCGGCGACGACGGACAGGTCACGCTGGTGGACGCCGGCCTGTCGTTCGCGCCGCCGCGGATCGTCGCCGGGCTCGCCGTGTTCGGGAAGCACCCGAAGGACGTCACCCGGATCGTCCTCACGCACACCCACGCCGACCACGCCGGCGGCGTCGCGAAGGTCGCGGCGCAGACCGGCGCGCCGGTCGCCGTGCACGCCGAGGACGCCGGGTACGCCCGCCGCGGGGTGGTGCCGCCGACGAACCGGGCGACGACGGCGGGCCGGCTGTTCGCGCGCTTCGGCGCCACCCGGTTCGACCGCGTGGACGTGGCGCAGGAGCTGCAGGACGGCGACGAGCTCGACGTCGCGGGCGGGCTGCGCGTCGTCCACACGCCCGGGCACACGCCTGGGCACGTGTCGCTGCTGCACCCGCGCAGCGGCGTCCTCGTCACCGGCGACAGCATCATGAACGTGCTCGGCCTCCGGTGGGCGCCCAAGCCTCTCTGCACGGACCCGCGGCTCAGCCAGGCGACCGCGGACCGGCTGGCCGACCTCGACTACCGGGTCGCGGCCTTCACGCACGGACCGCACGTCGCGGACCGCGCGCGGGATCGGGTCCGTGCCTTCCTCAGCAGGGCCCGGCGGATCTGACCCGATGAGCGACGAGCCGGTCGAGGAGGACCTGCGCGGGTTGCCGCCGGCGGCGGTGGACCGGGTGCGGCACCAGCGCGCCAGCGGCGTCCGTGGGTCGCTGCTGACGGCCGCCGGCGCTGCCGCGATCCGGAGCGTCGGGCTCGAACCCGTCGGCGAGGTGTTCGGCTGCGTCGTCCTCACGCTCGGCTGGGCGGGCGGCGGCTGCGGGTACGGCTACGGCTGGAACCGCGCGATGGGTGGTGGCGCCCGGTGGACGGGCGGGATCCCGGGCACCGTCGGCGGCGGCATCGCCGGTGGGACGAGCAGCGGCACCCGGATGGCACCACCCGGCTGGCAGGCGGGGTACCTCGGCGGTGGCCCCATCGGGGGCTGGCGGACGCCGGTCGTCGTCAGCGGGGACATGGGATCGAGCCGCTTCGCGTGGGCGCGCCCGTACGCCGAGGCCGTCTCGCGGGCCTGGGCGGACGCCCACGACCGGATGCTCACCGAGGCCCGCGCGCTCGGCGCCGACGGCGTGCTCGGCATCCGTCGCAGCCTCACCCGGGTGGCCGGCGGCGGCCACGAGTACGCGGGCCTCGCCACCGCCGTCCGGTTCACCGACCCCACGCTCCGGCGCCCGGCGCAGGCGGCGCCGTGGGCGGCGACCCTGACTCCCGAGGACTGTGCCGCGGCCGCGTCGGCCGGCTTCCTGCCCGCGGGCGTCGCGACCGGGTACTCCCTCGCGCTCAAGCACGAGGACTGGCAGCTGAAGCAACAGCGCGGCGCATGGAACAACACCGAGGTCGACGGCCTCACCGAGCTGCTCGCGGCGGCCCGCGGCGACGCCCGCCGGACCCTGACGCTGCAGGCGCGGCGGCTGGCGCGCGCCGGCGAGCTCGTGGTCACCTCGAGCTCGCTGCACACGGGCGAGCGGCCGTGCGGCGAGGAGAAGGACATGACGGCCGAGGCGCTGTTCGTCGGGACGGTGCTCGTCCCCCACCCGGCGCCGCCGGCCCGCCGCGGCCGGGCGCTCACCGTGCTGCCGCTCACGCCGCCGACGGCGGCCGCGAGGAGGAGACGCCCATGACGCAGCCCCCCGACAGCCCTGACCTCGCGCAGGTGCACCTGCCGCCGGACGCCGAGAGGCGGCTGCACCGGATGCGCGCCGGCGAGGGCACCCAGCTGTTCACGTCCGACCTGTCGGTCAACGAGTTCCTGCTGGTCCGCGAGGCGGGGTTCCGGCCGGTCGGGCTCGTGCTCGGCTCGAGCGTCTACCACGTCGGGCTCCAGATGGCCCGGTGGGGCCGCAACATGGAGATGGACCGGCTGACGCAGGCGATGTACCACGCCCGCGAGCTGGCGATGACCCGCATGGAGGCGGAGGCGCACGAGCTCGGCGCGGACGGCATCGTCGGCGTCCGGCTCGAGATCGACTTCAAGGAGTTCGGCAACGACCTCGCCGAGTTCGTGGCCATCGGGACGGCGGTCGTGGCGGACGAGCCGCCACCCACGGGGAACACGTGGCGCAACAACCGTGGCCTGCCGTTCACCTCCGACCTCTCGGGTCAGGACTTCTGGACCCTGGTGCAGGCGGGCTACGCACCGCTCGGCATGGTCATGGGCACCTGCGTCTACCACATCGCGCACCGCGGTCCGTTCGCCGCGCTCGCCACCGCGGGCACGAACGTCGAGATCGAGCAGTACACCGAGGCGCTCTACGACGCGCGGGAGCTCGCCATGAGCCGCATGCAGGCCGAGGCCGAGGCGCTCTCCGCGGAGGGCATCGTCGGCGTCCAGCTGCTCTCGCTGCCGCACCGCTGGGGCGGGCACACCACCGAGTTCTTCGCCATCGGCACCGCGGTCCGCCCGCTGCGCGAGGACCACGTCATCGCGACCCCGCAGCTCGTGCTGCCGCTCACGGACGGCCGCTGGTGACGTCGCCGGCGCAGGATCCCCGGGAGCTGCTCGAGGGCCTGGCGGAGCGCCTGCCGGATGCCCTGCCGGCGGGGCTGGCGGACGCCGTCCTCGAGATCGAGCGCGAGCGGTCCATGGGCGACCGCCTGGCGGGGCGGCCGGGCACGGTCAGCGCGCTGCGGCTGCGCGGGCCCGAGTACGTGCTGGCGCTGCGCCGGGACGGCCGGCGGCTCGTCGCGGAGGCGCAGCGGGAGGTCCGGGGCGTCGTCATCGCCCGGCAGACGCCGCCGCTGGCCGCCTGGCTCGAGCTGCTCGCGGGCCAGCTCCACGTGCTCGCCGTCGAGGCGGCCGGTGACGCGGCCGCCGTCTCCCGTACCCTCGCCGCGCTCGGCGTCGCCGAGCCGGGCTCCGACCTCGCCGTCGACGCGTCCGACGTCGCGGGGGGCCTGCGCGCGCTGCCGCTGCGGCTCGCCGGGCGGGTGCCCGAGGACGTCGTCGAGGTCGTCCGCCGGGTCGCGGAGACTCTGGTGGACACGCTGCCCCGGGTCAGCGGCTCGTTCGAGCAGGAACAGACGGTCCTCCGGACGGCGACCGACTACCTGCCGCGAACCCTGCAGGCCTACGTCGCGCTGCCGTCGCCGTGGGCGCAGACCCACCGGCTGCCGGACGGCTCCACGCCGCTCGACGCCCTGCGTAGCCAGCTGGCCGTGCTCGAGCAGGCCACGACGCGGATGCACGAGGCCGCCGTCGGCGCGGACGCGAGTGCGCTGCTCGCGAACGGCACCTTCCTCGCCGACCGGTTCGCCAGGTCGAGCATCGACCTCGGCGAGTGAGCCCGGTCGCTCAGGGGACGAGCGCGAGCGGTGCCGTGCGGTCGGCGAGCATGCGCACGACGTCCTCGAGCCGGCCGCGGTCGCGGTAGGCGTCGCGCTGGCGTGCCGCGCCGGTCCCGCGCTCCGCCAGGTCGGCCACCAGCTCCTGCACGAGGCCGAGATCGCCCGCCTCGTCGAGCGCGTCCTGCGCGTGCGCCACGAGCCTGTTGACCATCACGCGCGCGGGCACCGGTCGCCGCCCGGTGACGTCGACGAGCGCGGCCGCGAGGCCCGAGCGCGACGCGCGCCAGGTCGCCAGCCGTGCCACCTCGGTGCGCACCGGCGGGGGTGGCCGGCCCTCCCGCCACCGCCGCGCCGCCGTCTCGACGAGGGCCCGGGCGAGGGCCGCGACCAGCACGGCGTCGTCCACCTCGATCGGGACGTCGGCGACCCGGACGTCGATCGCGGCAGGCTCCGAAGGGCCGGACGCCGCGGCCACGACGACGGCCGGGGCCTGACCCCGCAGCTGGGTGCGGTAGCTGGCGTAGTCGGTGTCGGCGCCGCGCCAGAACGGTGAGTTGGCCGAGATCGCGAGCAGCACCGGCAGCCACGGCCCGATGCGCTCGGCGACAGCCACACCCTCCTCGCGGGAGCCGGTCTCGACCCGCACGGAGCAGCCGCAGGTGAGCGCCGGGGCCCGGGTGTCGGCGCCGGACGCCCGGAACCGGTCCGTACCGCCGGCGACGAGCTCCGTGCCGCTGGCGACGAGCACTGCGCCGCGTCCGTCGGCGCAGGCGGCATGCCGGCGACGGCCCGCGGCGAGCGCGGCCCGCAGCTCGTCGAGGTCGTGCACGGCCGGCGTCCGCGTCGCGACGCGCTCCCGCGGGACCGGCGCGGAAGGCCGGGCCGTCGTGCCGACGAGGAGGAGCTCCTCCTCGACCACGACCGCGCGCGGGGGCGAGGCGGTGCTCATGGCGGTCCATCGTGCCCAGGGCGACACGCCGATCCCAGCCGCCGGGCCCCGGGAGGGCCAAGGCTGCGGGAATCTTGACGCGCGCTTGAACGCAAGGCAACGCACGGAGGGTCATCCGGTACGGACGTCCCCCCGTGCGCAGGTCCTCAGTACGGTGGATCTCGCTTCAGCCCTGGACGCGAGGACCCGAAGAGAGAGAGCCGCCACGAGGTCGGCCCAGGTCGCAGGCCGGAGGATTCGCCGCCATGAGTCGTGCCAGCAGTGCCCGCCGGATCGCCGCCGCAGCCGTGTACGGCGGCGGCGGGCTGGCCGGGCTGGGCGTCGCGGGCATCGGCGTCCTGCTCGCGGAGGCGAAGGCGGCGCGGCGCGCGATCGGTCAGCCCTTCGGCAGCACCGGCCCCGACGGCAGCGGCGTCTACGGCGACGGCGAGGGCGAGCCCGTCGAGCTCGCCATGCTCGGGGACTCCAGCTCCGTCGGGCTCGGCGCGGACGACCCCTCGCGAACCCCCGGAGCCGTGCTCGCCGCCGGACTCGCGGCGATCACGCGGCGGCCGGTCCGGCTCACCGTGGTCGGTGTCGTCGGTGCCGAGTCCCGCGACCTCGACGACCAGATCGACCGGCTCCTCAGCGTCACGCCCCTGCCGCACGCCGCCGTCATCATGGTCGGCGCCAACGACGTCACGCACCGGCTCAGGCCGTCGGAGTCCGTGCGCTGCCTCGACCTCGCCGTCCGCCGGCTGCGTGAGCGCGGCACCGCCGTCGTCGTCGGCACCTGCCCGGACCTCGGCACGGTCGAGCCCATCCCCCAGCCGCTGCGCTATCTCGCCCGCCGGTGGAGCCGCCAGCTCGCCGCCGCGCAGACCGTCGCCGTCGTCGAGGCGGGCGGCCGGACCGTGTCGCTCGGCGACCTGCTCGGACCCGAGTTCGTCGCCCGCCCGCGGGAGATGTTCTCCGCCGACCGCTTCCACCCGTCGGCCGCGGGCTATGCCAAGGCCGCCGGCGCCCTGCTCCCCAGCGTCTGCGCGGCGCTGGACCTGCTGCCCGGCGGCGTCGCCGCCCAGCGGCCCGACCTGCGCGCCGGTGAGGGCCTGGACGACGTGGCGCACGCCGCGGCACGGGCCGTCGCCGAACCGGGCACGGAGGTCGCCGGGGCCGAGATGGCCGGCAACGTCCGCGGCCCGCGCGGACGCTGGGCGCTGCTCCTGCGCCGCCGGCTGCCTCGCGTTCCCTTGGTGAACCAGCGCTCCGAGCCGCCCGCCGAGACGGCCGAGGGCGAGGAGCCGAGCGAGCGGGAGCCCTCAGCGGGCGACCTGCGCGGCGGCCAGAGGCCTGTGGGCACCGTGGTTACCCACGAGTAGTCTGGGAGGGCCGCGCTCCGCGGCGTCCGACCGCGCTCAAGGAGGAGCCGTGCCCGAGGCCGTCGTCGTCGCCACCGCCCGCTCGCCCATCGGACGCGCGTTCAAGGGCTCCCTCAAGGACGTCCGGCCGGACGACCTCGCCGCCACCATCGTGCGCGCCGCGCTGGACAAGGTCCCGGATCTCGATCCCGCGCAGATCGACGACCTCTATCTAGGCTGCGCCGAGCCCTGGGGCGAGCACGGCTCCAACATGGCCCGCGTCGTCACCGTGCTCCTCGGCATGGACCACCTGCCCGGGGCCACCGTCAACCGCTTCTGCTCCTCCTCGGTGCAGACCACCCGGATGGCCTTCCACGCCATCAAGGCCGGCGAGGGCGAGGTCTTCGTGTCCGCCGGTGTGGAGTGCGTCTCCCGGTACAAGGGCTTCGGCGGCGCCGGCCAGAACGCGGCCGATGACTGGGACAACCCGCTGTTCGCGCCGGCCCAGGAGCGGACGAAGGCGACGGCCGTCTCGAACGAGACCTGGCACGACCCGCGCGCCGACGGCGCCCTCCCCGACGTCTACATCGCGATGGGGCAGACCGCCGAGAACGTGGCCACGCTGCGCGGCGTCACCCGGGGTGCGCAGGACGAGTGGGGCGTGGAGAGCCAGAACCGCGCCGAGAAGGCCTACGCGGACGGCTTCTTCGAGCGCGAGATCACGCCCGTGACGCTGCCCGACGGCTCGGTGATGACCCGTGACGACTCCCCGCGCGCCGGCGTCACCCTCGAGGGCGTGTCCGGTCTGCAGCCGGTGTTCCGCCAGGGCGGCACGGTGACGGCGGGCAACTGCTGCCCGCTCAACGACGGCGCCGCCGCGCTCGTCGTCATGAGCGACACCAAGGCGCAGGACCTCGGCCTGACGCCGCTGGCGCGTGTCGTCGCCACCGGTGTCTCCGCGCTCTCCCCCGAGATCATGGGCCTCGGCCCGGTGGAGGCGTCGAAGCAGGCGCTGCAGCGGGCCGGCATGTCGATCGGCGACATGGACCTGGTCGAGATCAACGAGGCGTTCGCCGCGCAGGTGCTGCCGAGCGCCGAGGACCTCGGCATCGACCTGGACAAGCTCAACGTGCACGGCGGTGCCATCGCACTCGGCCACCCGTTCGGCATGACGGGCGCCCGGATCACGACGACGCTGCTCAACGGCCTGCAGGCGCGCGACGGCCAGTTCGGCCTCGAGACGATGTGCGTCGGCGGCGGCCAGGGCATGGCCGTCATCTACGAGCGGCTGAGCTGACCCCTCACAGCGTCGCCCGCAGCTCGTCGAGGGTGCGGGTGGCGCTGTCCAGGGCCGCGGCGTCGCCGTGGGCGGTGACGTCGCGCGTCAGGACCAGCAGCTGGTCGGCGAGGGCGTGCAGGCCGATGTCCGGCACCGGGCGGTGCGGCCCGCCCTCGGCAGC
>DASQJO010000003.1:0-7149 GCA_035630955.1 Kineosporiaceae bacterium | reverse complement strand
GCTCCAGCTCCCCGGACGTCCCCGCGACGTGCGCTTCGCCTCAGCCTCCCCACGCGGCGGACTCTAAGGTCCGGAGATCAGTAATGGGTCCGACTCCGCGATCGACTCAGGTCTTCGGAGTAGTCGGGCCACTACAACCCGTCGTCACGCCGCCCGTCCCCGGAAGCGTCGCGCGGCGCCGCGCTCGAGCGCCGGGGTCGTCGAGGGTGAAGACCGGCGGCAGCGGCGGGTCGGGGCGCATCGCAGCAGGGTGCCGGATGTCGATCTCATGTCGCTTCGCGTCGTCCACAGGCCACGGGCCCGCCCGACGGCGACAGGGACGCCGTTCCTCGCGGCGCTGACAGGGTGACGCCCTTTGCGGACGGCCATTCGGCCTTGTGCACGCGGCTGCGCCGACGTCACCGCGCTTTACGCCTCCGGGCGTCGATTCCCGGCCCCGACATCGACGGTTGGATGCGTAAAGCGGGCCCGTGGTGGCGAAGCCATCGATCGATGAGTGCGTAACCTCACCGCGAGGCGCAGAGCCGGCGATCAGGCGACGGTGTCGCGGGCGATCGGGCAGGACATGCATCGTGGCCCGCCGCGACCGCGGCCCAGTTCCGATCCGGCGATCGGGATCACCTCGATCCCCTCGTCGGCGAGGAACGTGTTCGTCACGGTGTTCCGCTCGTAGCCGACGACCACGCCGGGCGCGAGCGCGAGGAAGTTGTTGCCGTCGTCCCACTGCTCCCGCTGCGCCCCGCGCAGGTCGATGGGCGCCCGCAGGATCCGGACCTTCTCCAGCCCCAGCGCGTCGGCCAGCACGCTGAACGGCTCGAGCACCTCCTCGACCCTGAAGTCCCCGGCGACGCCCTCGGCCGCCGCCGACGGGTCGCCGGGCGTCAGCACCCAGGCGCGCGGCTCGTCCGGCAGGTAGGGGTACATCGAGAAGGCGTCCACGTCCACCATCGTCATCGCGGTGTCGAGGTGCATGAACGCGCGCTCGCGCGGCAGCTCCAGCGCGATCACCCGGCTCACCTCGCCGGAGGCGAACCACGCGTGCGCGACGTTCTCCACGCCCTGCGGCGTCGTCCGCTCCCCCATGCCCACGAGCACGACGCGGTTGCCGACGACCAGCACGTCGCCTCCCTCCACGGTGGCGGCGCCGTGCGGCTCGTCGTCGTCCCCGTAGCAGACCTCGGCGTCCGCGAAGAGCGGGTGGAACCGGTACACGATCCGCGAGTTCAGCGTCTCGCGCCGGCGCGCGGGCATGGCCATCGGGTTGATCGAGAGCGTCCCGTACACCCAGGCGACGTTGTCGCGCTGGAACAGGTGGTTCGGCAGCGGCGCGAGGAGGAAGTCGTCGTCGCGCAGGCTCTCGTACAGCAGGCTGGAGATCGCCGGCGCCGGGACGTCGGCCTTGAGCACCCCTCCGATCAGCCGGTCGGCGAGCTCGCGGGCGTCCTCGGCGTCGAAGAGCTCGCGCAGCGGGCCGTCCAGAGCCGGCCCGAAGCGGGTCGCCGTCGCGAGCCGGTCCCCGAGAAAGGTCCGGGCACCGGGGACGTCGAGGGCCTCGGCGAGCAGGTCGGCGAAGAGGTGGACGACGACGCCGTGGCCCCCGAGCAGCTCCGCGAACGCGTCGTGCTCCTCGCGGGCGCGTTCGGCCCAGAGGACGTCGTCGAAGAGGAGTTGCTGCATGTTGCTCGGCGTGAGTCGCGCCAGCTCGACGCCGGGCCGGTGCAGCACGACCTGCCGCAGCGCCCCGACCTCGGACCGCACGCCCAGTGGCTTCGCGGGGTCCGTCATCCGACGAGCGTGCCAGGCCAAACCCTCCACGTCACCTGCCGAGACCGCCCGGATCCGCCCGCCGACGGACGCCGGCACTGCGCGAGTGTCGGGCGGCGGCCGGGCGGCCGGGCGGCCGGGTCCCGACCGTCGCTAGCGTGACGCGATGCCGACACTCGACGAGGTGGCCCGGATCGCCTGCGCGCTCCCCGAGGTGACCGAGGGAGAACGCTTCCGGCATCGGACCTGGTTCGTCGCAGGCAAGGGGTTCGTCTGGGAACGTCCACTGAGCAAGGCCGACCTCAAGCGGCTCGGGGACGCCACGCCGCCCGTCGACCCGATCCTCGCCCTGCGCGTGGAGGACCTCGGCGAGAAGGAGGCGATCCTCGCGGAGGGCCGCCCCGGCTTCTTCACGATCGCGCACTTCGACGGCTACCCCGCGGTGCTCGTCGAGCTCGCCCTCGCCACGGAGCACGACCTTCGCGAGTCGATCCTCGACGCGTGGCTCGCCTGCGCCCCGCCACGGCTGACGAAGCCGTACCTCGACCGCGAGTAGCGTGGCGGCGTGCCGATCACCCCGGAGGAGTTCGAGTCGTCCGACGGCGTCGGCGACTGGCGGGTGCTGGGCCGCGGCGCCTGCGCCCGCTTCCGCACCGGCTCCTTCGCGGTCGGCGTCCAGCTCGTCGAGGCGGTCGGCGCGCTCGCCGACGCGGCGGACCGGCGTCCGGACGTCGACCTGCGGCCCGACGCCGTCGTCGTGCGGCTGCCGCTCGGCCTGGACGTCCCCGTGTCGGACCCACGCGACGTCGAGCTCGCCCGGCAGATCTCCGCGGCCGCCCGCGAGCTCGACCTACCCGCCGACCCTGCCGGCGTCCAGGACGTCGACCTCACCGTCGACGCCCTGAGCCACCACCGCGTGCTGCCGTTCTGGCGGGCCGTCCTCGGCTACGAGCAGGTCGGCGAGGAGGGCCTGCTCGACGCCGACCGACGCTCGCCCGCGATCCGGTTCCAGCCCATGAGCGGGCCCCGCCCCCAGCGCAACCGGATGCACGTCGACGTCTGGGTCCCCGCAGACCAGGCGGAGGCGCGGGTCGCCGCGGCCCTGGCCGCCGGGGGGCACCTGGTCAGCGACGAGTACGCGCCGGCCTGGTGGACGCTCGCCGACGAGGAGGGCAACGAGGTGGACGTCGCCACCTGGCGGGGCCGCGACTGAACGGGAATCGTGATGGCCTCGGCGATCACGACTTGGTTGGATGGTCGCGTGCTGAGAGGACGCCTTGTCGGGCTGCGCGAGTACCGGCGCGAGGACGTCGAGACGCTGTTCCCGGTCGAACTCGACCCCGAGTACATCTCGCTGACCGAGGTCCAGCCCTACCGCCCCCGCCCGCTCGCCGCCCACCTGGCGGAGTACGACCGGCGGACGGGCGAGCAGGACGGCAGGTCGGTCCCGTTCACCATCCAGCGGCTGGACGACGAGACGGGCACGGCGATCGGCAGGGTCGGCCTCTGGATGATCGACCTGCACCAGCGCACGGCGCACATCGGCATCTCGCTGATGCCCTCGGCCCAGGGCCACGGCTTCGGGCGCGACGCCCTCGAGGTGATCTGCCGGTACGGCTTCGAGATCCGCGGGCTCGAGCGGCTGTCGCTGGAGACGCTGTCGGTCAACGCGCCCATGCAGGCGACGGCGCTCGCGTGCGGGTTCACCGAGGAGGGCCGGCTGCGCAGCGCGGCCTGGCACCTGGGGCGACGCGTGGACGAGGTGCTCTTCGGGCTGCTCGCCGACGAGTGGCGGCAGCGAGCCGGCTGATCCTCGCGTGAGACGTCAGGAGTAGTCGCCGTAGATCCGCAGCGGCGTCGCCAGCACGACGACCCGTCGTTGCTCGGCCATGACCCGGTCGTACTCGGCCCAGTCCTCGTGCGTGCCGCCGGCGGCGGTGAAGACGTCGCGCAGCAGTCCCGGCAGACGCTGCCGCCGCTCCTGCGGGCTCCAGCCGGCGAGGTCGTCGTCCGGCCCGGCGAGCTCGGCGCGACCGTCGAGCGCGATCCACGACCACCCCGACCGCCACGTCAGCGTCAGCTGAGGGCGGGCCCGCAGGTTGTCGAGCTTGCGCGGCCCGTACGTCACGAAGGCGGCGACGGTCGCGCCGGTGACGGGATGAGGCAGCAGCCCGGCGTTGACGAGCGAGGCGTGCGGGCCGCCGTCCGCCCGGACCGTGGACACGACGGCCAGGAAGCTCTCGGGGGCCGCGATCGCGCGTACGGCGGCGGCCTGCTCGGGCGAGGGAAGCTCTGCAGGCACCCTGATCTCCGTCCGCTTCGGTGGCCATCCTCGTCGTTCCGTGATTCGACCAGGCCGGCCGCCGTTTCCTCAAGCGGACCTTGCATCGGCGACATGTTGCTCTTGAGTGCCTCGCCGCCGCCCGCGCGCGGCCGCAGAGTAGGGCGCATGAGCGGAACGGCGATCGGCCTCGTCCAGAGCCCCACGGGGACGCCGCGGGTGGACCGCTCGTGGAGTAGGGCACTCGTCGTCCGGCACGCCCACGAGCACCGCCTCCGCCTCGTCGACGTCCTGGAGCTCGACGACGACGACCGGACGACGCGCACGGTCATGCTGGAGCTCGCCGCGCTCGCGGGTTCCGCCCGGGCCGACGTGCTCGTGACGCACGGCGTCCGCTCGGACCTCGTCAGCGCGCTCGCCGACGACCTCGGCCTGATCCACCTGCCCGTCCCGCCGCACCGCGGCCGGCACGGCCCCGCCTGACCGGGCGGCGGACAGCGAGCGTCCCGGTGCCGCTCGCTCGGGGGTTCGAACAGCACCGGGACGTCGACACCTACAACGCGGCCACCCCGGCGAGCGTTACAGCCGTGCTCGGACACAGCCGGGGCGCCGCCTCGTAGGGCCCGCTCACGCCGATGACAGCGCCCGCACAGGAACCCTGCGCACTGTTCGAGGACAGCACCGGCGAGGACGCCGGTCCGGATCGTCCGAGGAGGATGCAGGTGTCGCTCACCAAGGTAGGCCTGGTCGCGGCGGGTGCCGCAGCGGCAGGAGCACTGGTCGTCGGAGGCTCCGCGCTGGCCGACGCGGCCACGGAAGCCTCGTCGGGGACGACCGCGAACGGGTACGGCTACACCGGGAACGGCCGTGGGCCGGGCGGGCCCGGCGGGGAGGGCGGGTCGGCCGACACGCCCGTGACCGGCGACGAGGCCGCGAAGGTCACGGCGGCGGTCAAGGCCAAGGACTCGGCAGTGACCGTCACGAGCGTCCGCAAGGACCCCGACGGCTCCTACGACGTCCTCGGGACCAAGAACGGCAGCCCCGTGATGTTCGACGTGAGCAAGGACCTCGCGACGATCACGCAGGGGGGTCGGGGCGGCGGTCACGGCGGGTCGCCCGACACCCCCGTGACCGGCGACGAGGCGGCCAAGGTGACGGCGGCGGTCAAGGCCAAGGACTCCGCGGTGACCGTCACCGGCGTCCGCAAGGACCCCGACGGCTCTTACGACGTCCTGGGCACCAAGAACGGCAGCCCGGTGATGTTCGACGTGAGCAAGGACCTCGCGACGATCACGCAGAACACGTTCGCCGGGGGCCACGGCGGCCGCGGCCCGGGCGGCGGTGCGCCCGGCGGGAACGGGAACGGCGGGAACGGCGGCACGAATCCCGAGGCGTCGCCGAGCAGCACCACCTGATCAGACCGTCCAGCTGGCACGACCGCCCGCCTGCGACGTCCCGCGCCCCGGCCGGGACGTCGCAGGCGGGCCGCGTTCTGCCTCGGGGCGATCACTCCCCTGCCGGGTCCGCGCCGACGAACGAGAGCCCGCGCGCCAGCCACGACTCGAGGGCCGCGTCGTCGGGGTAGCCGGCCGGCTCGACCAGCACGAACGCGGCGAGCGGCCGGCCGCCGAGCCGCATCCGGGTCACGTGCGGCTCGCGGACGGCGTCCTCGACCGCGTCGGCGCCCACCCGCACCGCGAGCCCCGTAGCCGTCACGCCGCAGAACATCCGGCCGCCCACGCTGAACGAGCGCCCGCCGACCATCCGCTTCTCGACCACGCCGTCGCGGCGCGCGAGCAGGGCGCGCACCCGGGCCAGCGTCTCCTCGTCCATCCCGTCGTCCTCTCGCCCAGGTCCGGCAACGTCGACCCACAGGAGCGGCACAGCCGCGGGGACGAGGCTCCAGGCATGGACATGGCCCGCCCGCAGACCCCGACACCGCTGCTGCACCCGCGCCTGGCCCGGCTCGACCCGGCCCTCCGCCCGTGTGTTCCCACGTCCCGCGCCCGCCTGGTCGCGGGCGCGCTCGGCGCGTGCCTGGTGCTCACGTTCGCCGCGCACGCCGTGGCCGGCCCTCCCGCCCCGACCTCGGCGACGGTCTCCGAGGTGGCCGGGGACGCGCGGGCGTCGGCCGTCCCGACCAGGTTCCTGCCGGCCACGTGACGCCCGACCGGCCCGAGACGTGGCGGCTACCCGTTCACCGTCGTCGAGGTACCGACGGAGACGAGCACGATGATCGCGACGACGATCACTAGAGCGCCGAGGACGAGCAGCACCGTCCCGATGATCCCCATGACCTGTCCGGCGAGCGCCGCGCCGCGGTTGGAGGGGTCGCGACGCCCGGCGTCGACCGCGCGGACCTCGTTGCGGCCGATCACCCAGGCGAACGGTGCGACCGGCCAGAAGACGAACAGCCCGACGATGCCCAGGATCAGCGCGAGCACGGCCTGGCTCGGCTCCGGGTACGCGGGCCACTGCCCCGCGTATCCGGGGTAGTTCTGGGGCGGGTAGTTCTGCGGCGGGTAGGCGGCCGTCGGGGGCACCGACCCGAACTCCGTCGTCCCGGGGTCGGGCGGCGAGCCGTAGGCCGGGGGCGTGCCGTAGGTGGGTGGCGTCCCGTAGGCCGGCGGGTCCGCCGGTGCGGGGCGCGCGCCCTCGTCGTTCCCGTGCTCCGACATGCTCCTGGCTCCGTCCGTCCGCCTCAGGTGTCAGCCCAGCCTCGCCCACCCGCCGCGCTGTCACAAGCACCCGTGCGGTTGCCCCGACCGGCCGGTCCTCGCCAGGGTGGGACGATGCCGCTGCCCTACGCCGCCGACCTCGCCGGCCGCCTCGACGACCACGTCGTCCGGAGCGAGCTGCTCCGGGACAACCCGCTCGGCGATCCCGCCGACCGGCCGCTGCAGGTGTACGCGCCACCGGGCTACGACGACGAGCCCGACCGGCGCTATCCGAGCGTCTACGTGCTGCAGGGCTATACCGGGATGCTCCCGATGTGGCACAACCGGACGGCGTTCCGGCCCACCTTCCCCGAGGCCGCCGACCAGCTCTTCGCGACCGGCGGGGCGCCACCCTGCCTCGTCGTGTTCGTCGACGCGTGGACCGCG
>DASQJO010000002.1:0-4560 GCA_035630955.1 Kineosporiaceae bacterium | reverse complement strand
GACACGATCGCGACCGGCTTTGCATCGTCGATGCGGGTCGCCAACTCGTGCGAGGCAAACCCGCCGAAGACGACCGAATGAACGGCGCCGATGCGGGCGCAGGCGAGCATCGCGATCACGGTCTCGGGGATCATCGGCATGTAGATCGCGACCCGGTCGCCGGCCTGGACGCCGAGGTCGGTGAGGGCGTTGGCGGCCCGGCAGACCTCGCGGTGCAGCTCGGCGTAGGTGATGGTCCGGGTGTCGCCCGGCTCGCCCTCGAAGTGGAACGCCACCCGGTCGCCGTGCCCGGCCTCGACGTGCCGGTCGACGCAGTTGTACGCGACGTTGAGCGTGCCGCCGACGAACCACTTCGCGAACGGGGCCTCGCTCCAGTCCAGCGTCTGCGCCCACGGCGTCGCCCAGGTGAGCGCCCGGGCCTGCCGGTCCCAGAAGGCGAGCCGATCGGCGGCCGCCTCGTCGTACAGCTCGGCCTTCGCGACCGCCTGGGCGGAGAACTCCTCGGACGGCGGGAAGCGCCGTTCCTCACGGAGCAGGTTCTCCAGCGTCTCCTGTGACATCCTCGGGCCTCCGGCGACGTCGGTGTCGTATCTGGGTCTGGCCGTGAGGCTAGTTGCGCCCGGAGCGTCGCGACAGCCCGCAGACGCCCAGCGGGCGCGTCGGGTCGCCGGACGGCCCGGCGGGGCGACAACGGTTCCGGGACCGCATCCCGGGTCCATCACGCTCCGTCACCGATAGGGCACGAGACCCGCATCTTTCCCGCCCTTCGTGACGGAACGCTCCCGACCTCTCCCTCCGGCGGGTGCCGCAGCCGTACGCTGTCGCTGCGGGTGGGAGCGGAACGGCCGCCGGGGCGGCCGGCTCCGTTTTCCCCGCCTCCGGAGCCGGAGGGGCACGATGGCCCGCATGCAGAGCCAGGCGCAGCCCGCCACCGAGGACGGCGTCGTCTTCCCCCTGGCCGGCGGGACGCGGTCGACGTCGGCGGCCGGCCGCGCCGTCGTCGCGGACGCCGTGCGGACCGTTGCCCCCGACCTGGCCGATCGCGTCCTCGACGTCCGCGACTGGCGGAGGGGATACCTGGCGCCCTTCCGGGAGATGACCCGGCTCGAGCTGGTCCGGCCGGGCGCGGCCGGCTCGATCGCGGCCGAGGGACTGGCGGCGGTGCACCGGTGCTTCCGGGTCCGGCGCGGGGGCGAGGACCTCCCGCTGGAGGCTGCCGTCGTGCCCGGCGACGAGCCGGTGCCGATCACCGTCACCGTCGAGGGCCGCGGGCGTGCCGGCCCCGACGTCCTCTCCGTGCCCTACCGCGGGGGCCGCCTCGTCGCCGACGACCTCGACCGCCAGCTCGACCGCTGGCTCGCGGCCGGGACGGCGGAACCGTCGTTCGCCGACGCCGTCCGCGCCGTCATGGCACACCCGGGCTGGCTCGACCTCACCGACGTCACCGTCGTCGTCCTCGGCGCGGGCGCGCAGATGGGTCCACTGGTCTCCCTGCTCCGCTGGGGCGCGCACGTCGTGGCGGTCGACCTCCCCGAGCCGCGGATCTGGTCGCGCCTGCTCGAGGTCGCCCGCTCGAGCCCCGGCCGCCTTTCGGTGCCCGTCGCCCGGCCCCTGGCCGCGTCCGCCCCCGACCGGGAGATCGCCGCGGCGGCCGGCGTCGACCTCGTCCGGCGGACGCCGCAGGTCCTGGCGTGGCTGCTCGGCGTCCAGGGGCCGTTCGTGCTGGGCAGCTACGTCTACGCCGACGGCGCGGCTCACGTGCTGGCGTCGGTCGCCGTCGACGCCCTGACGCGGGCCCTGCTCACGGTCCGGCCCGACGTCTCGCTCGCCTTCCTCGCGACGCCGACCGACGCCTTCGCCGTCCCCGCCGAGGTGGTGGAGGACAGCCGCCGGCGCTACGGCGCCCGCCCTGTCGCCACGCGTGCCGCGCGGATCGGGACGGCGGGGCGCCTGTTCCGGCCCAACTACGCCAGCCCCGAGCGGCTGCCCGACGGTTCCCTCGGCGGGATCAGCGATTCGCTCGTGCCGCAGCAGGGCCCGAACTACGCGCTGGCCAAGCGGATCCAGCGTTGGCGGGCGCTGCAGGCGCGGGCCGACGGGCGCCTGGTCTCGCTCAACGTCGCACCGGCGACGCGCACGCGCTCGGTGCTGCGCAACCGCGCCCTCGCGGCGGCCTATGCCGGCGCGCACCGGTTCGGCGTCGAGGTCTTCGACCCCTCGACGTCGAACACCCTGATGGCCGCGCTGCTCGTCCACGACCTGCGGCACGCGGGCGCGGCGGCGCACCCGGCCACCGCCCTCGCCCACCCGCTCGAGCTCTTCTGGCAGGGGGCGAACCACGGCGGCCTCTGGCGGAACGCCTACGAACCGCGCTCGGTCCTCGGGCTCGCCGTGGCGCTCGGCATGGTGCAGCGCGGGGCCTGAAATAGTTGACGCATCAATCAGGTTGCACGGCGCATGACCACGACCACTCCCGCTCTGCACGACCTGCTGGCGCACCGGCGCAGCCCGCGCGGCTTCGCGGCCGACCGCCCGGTCGAGGCGGAGCACCTGCACGCCCTGCTGGAGGCCGCGCGCTGGGCGCCCAGCGCGAACAACAGCCAGCCCTGGCGCTTCGGTGTCGCGCGCCGCGGCGAGGCGGCGTTCGACGCCCTGGCCGCCGCGCTGGCCCCGGGTAACCACCTCTGGGCCCGGAACGCGGGCGCGCTCGTCCTGATCGCCGCGCAGACCGTGGGCGACGACGGCCGTGAGCGCCGCTGGGCGCTCTACGACGCCGGTCAGGCCGCCGCCCACCTCACCGTCCAGGCGCAGGCCGAGGGCCTCGCCGTCCACCAGATGGGCGGATTCGACCCGGACGCCGTGAGTGCCGTCTTCGATCTCGGGCCGCAGGTGCAGCCGGTCGTCGTGCTCGCCGTCGGCTGGCACGACCCGCAGGCCGACCTGCCCGAGCCGCTCGCCTCGCGCGAGCGTGCGCCGCGCGTCCGGATGCCGCTCGAGGACCTCGTGCTGGCGCCCGCGCCCGAGGCGCTGCCGCTCTCGGCCTGAGCGTTACCGGCGCCACTGGCCCCGGTCGCGCCCGGCGGCCAGGATGGTCGCCGAGGAGGCGAGATGAGCGCACCGACGACCGCCAGGACGTTCGAGGGGTTCGGCGAGCGGGCCCTGGACTTCTACGAGGGGCTCGCGGCGGACAACAGCCGCACGTACTGGAAGGCGCACGAGGACGTCTACCGCGAGCACGTCGCAGAGCCGCTGAAGGCGCTGGCGGCGGAGCTGGCCCCGGAGTTCGGCGAGCCGAAGATCTTCCGCCCGCACCGGGACCTGCGCTTCAGTGCGGACAAGCGGCCGTACCAGGAGCACGCCAG
Organism: Kineosporiaceae bacterium; assembly: GCA_035630955.1. Lineage (GTDB taxonomy): Bacteria > Actinomycetota > Actinomycetes > Actinomycetales > Kineosporiaceae > DATKNA01. The sequence continues at coordinate 1,198 of DASQJO010000002.1, read as the reverse complement.
CCTGAGCGTCGGCCGTGAGGACGGAGGAGGTCTCTACCTCTCCCTGTCCGTCGACGGCCTGCTCCTCGCCGGCGGGTACTGGCAGCCGGCCCGCGACCAACTCGACCGGTTCCGCCGGCTGCAGGACGACCCCGACGTCGTCGCCGACCTCGATGTCGAGCTCACGGCGCTGGCCGAGCGCGGCTATCCGTTCGGGGACGACGGGATGCTGCGCAGCGCCCCGCGCGGGTGGCCGCGCGACCACCCGCGGATCGAGCTGCTGCGCCGCACCAGGCTCGCGGTCCACCGCCTGCTGGAGCCGGACGAGTGGTTGCACACGCCGGCATGCCTGGACGTCGTCCGCGAGGGCTGGCGCGTCGTCGACACCTGGAACGCGTGGCTGCACGCGAACGTCGGGCCGTCGGTGCCGCCCGCCGACGGCGGCTGACGGCGGCTGACGGCACGACACGAGGGGTCCGGCTCCCGACGGAGCCGGACCCCTCGTGCCGTCGTGCGGGATGGGCCCGTCCTAGTGCACGACCGCCTTCTCGGCGCCAGCCCCGGTGAGGGAGCGGACCTCCATCTCCGCGTAGCGTGCCGGGTCGGACTGCTCCCGGCTCGTCACGGTGCCGATCCAACCGAGCAGGAACGCCAGCGGGATCGAGACGATGCCCGGGTTCTCCAGCGGGAACCAGTGGAAGTCGACACCCGTGTCCGTGATGAGCGAGGCGCTCTTCTTGGTCAGCGGGTCGACCTTCCCCGACACGACCGGCGAGAAGATGATCAGCGTGATCGTCGAGATCAGCCCCCCGTAGATGCTCCACAGGGCGCCGCGGGTGTTGAACCGCCGCCAGAACAGCGAGTACAGGATCGTCGGCAGGTTCGCACTGGCCGCGACCGCGAACGCGAGTGCCACCAGGAACGCGATGTTCTGGCCGTTCGCGAAGATGCCGCCGATGATCGCGACGATGCCGATCACGACCGCGGTGTACCGCGCCACGCGGACCTCGCCGTCGCCGCTGATCTGGCCGTTCTTGATGATCTGGCCGTAGATGTCGTGCGCGAACGACGTACTCGCGGTGATCGTCAACCCGGCCACCACGGCGAGGATCGTGGCGAAGGCGATCGCGGAGATGACGCCGAGCAGGACCTCGCCGCCGAGTTCGAAGGCGAGTAGCGGGGCGGCCGAGTTCGCCTTGCCCGGTGCGGCCTTGATCCG
>DASQJO010000001.1:0-2867 GCA_035630955.1 Kineosporiaceae bacterium | reverse complement strand
CCCGGGAACGGGCCCTGCGCCGTGGTGCCGGCGCGGTCGTCGACCTGGCGGACGGGGACGTCGACGAGCTCGAGCGCAGGATGCGCACGGCCGCCGAGGGCGAGGTGGACCTCGTTCTCGACCCCGTCTGCGGGGAGGCGTCGACGGCGGCCCTGCGCGTGCTCGCGGAGAACGGCCGGCTCGTCAACCTCGGCTCCGCTGGTGGTCCGACCGCCTCGTTCGACTCCGCGAAGCTGCGCAGCGGCTCGCACAGCATCCTCGGGTACACCAACGCGACGCTCAGCTCCGAGCGACGCGCGGAGGCCCTGACACGCGTGCTCGAGCTGGCGGCCGCCGGGAGGTGCGACGTCGACGCGGAGCCCTTCGCGTTCGCCGACGTCGCCGCCGCCTGGGAGCGCGCGGGGCAGAGCCCGGACGGCCGGGTCGTCGTCCTCCCCGGCGACGGGGGCTGACCGGCCTTCCTCCGTGCTAGCGGTCGGCGAGGCGGAATGCGAGCTGAGTCGTCCACCTGGTCATGTCGGGCTCGACGGCGGGGTCGGTCTCGTAGATCTCGAGACGTGCGGTCCAGTGCTCTCCGTCCGGGCCGCGCTCGACGTCCCAGGCCAGGTGTTGCTGCTGGGCCCAGGTCAGCAGGAACCCCGTCGCGTCCCGCAATCCGTCCGGGTGCCCCGTGTGCCGCAGCATCCCGTACCGGCCCGCCGGGAGCAGTCCGGACAGGACCTCGTCGTCGGCCGCCATTGCCGCGGCGGTCGGTACACCGACCTCGACGTCCAGGGTGCCGTCCATGTCGACCCTGTCGTACTTCCAGAAGGGTGCACCGGCGGCCGGCGTGTGCTGGTCGTGCAACCAGGTCAGGACACGCGCATGAAGCGGCACCAGCGTCGGTCCGAGGGTCTGCATGGTGACCTGCGCCTTGATCGCGACGTACGGCTGGGCGGGACGCTCGATCACTTCCGGTTCGCTGAGCATCGTCTGCCTCCTCGTGGCGGTCTCCGAGATGCACGACGCATCGGCCGCCCCGGAGTCATCGGTGCGGAGCCGATAGGGCCGGAGACGGGTCAGCGCATCCGGTCGTAGACCAGGGCCTGCTCACCGAGGTCACCCGTGGCGTGGCTCGTCAGCGACCAGCTGGTCGTGGGAAGGCCGTCCTCGAAGAGCCGCGCGCCTCCACCGGCGATCACCGGGGTGACGACGAGGAAGAGGCGGTCGACGAGGTCGGCGGCGAGCAGCGGCTTGAGGATGCTGGGGGCGGTGTTGACGAGGATGTCGCCTGTGCCGGACGCCTTCAGCTCGACGACGACGTCGGCCGCGGGGGCGTCGAGGACCCGGGTGTTCGGGTGCGGCAGCTCGGTGCGGGTGCTCGACAGGACGACCTTCTCGACGTCGACCAGCCATCTGGCGTAGCCGCGGTCGCGAGGGTCGGCGGACTCGTCGTCCGCGATCGGCGACCACCACCCCAGGAAGCCCTCGGCGTTGCCCCGCGACAGCACTGCCGTCGTCACACCCTCGTGGATCTGCGCGAGGTGATTCCGGGCCGTCTCGGTGACGGCGAACGGGACGATCGGCGCCATGTCGGCCGGCCCTCCGGGGCCGTGGTAGCGGCCGTCGAGGGTGACGGCGATGTTGGCGGCCACGCGTCGTGCGGTCATGACGTCTCCTTGCGGTGATCGGGATGGTCAGGTGAACGGCCGGAGGATCGCCGGCGACGGTCAGCGGTGCGGTCCGACGGCGGCCGCGAGCTGATCGAGCACCTGGTTCCAGCCGGTCTCGATACCCGCGACGAACTCGGCGGAGTCGACCGTCGTCCCGGCGAGGGCGAGGTCGAGGTGAAGATGCGTTCCGCCGTCGACGGCGCGGAACGTGACGTCGTAGTGGCCGGTGAAGCTGACCGTCCCGTCGTCAGCCAGGACGGACAGCTCGAACGTCAGCCGTCCCGGCCTCTCGGCCGCATGCACCTCGCCGATCGAGCGGTAGTCGCCGTAGGGGTCTCGATAGACGAGGACGACACGGCCGCCGGGGCGAGGGTCGATCCCGGCCTCGACCAGGGTGAGCGACGGCGGCGCCCACCAGGCAGCGAGCCCCTCGGGTTCGGTCCATGCGCGCCAGACGATCTCCGGCGGGGCAGGAAGCACACGCTCGACGGCGAAGGTGCGACCGTCGGCCCAGCGGTCGCGGTCGGCGGCGGTGGTCTCGGCCTGCAGGGCGGCCCGGTAGCGCTCGATGGCGTCGCGCTGACCGGTCTGGGCAGCGGCACGCGCGCTCACGTCGCGCAGCCGGTCGGCGAGGGCGATGAGTGGCTCGGCCTCGAGCGCGCAGATACGACGCCGACCGAGCGGGCGCATGTTCACCAGTCCGGCCCGGACCAGCGTCTGCAGATGCTTCGTGGCCTGAGGCTGCCTCAGGCTGGTCAGCTCGGCCAGCTCGCCCACCGAGCGCGGACGCTCGGCCAGCAGCTCGACCAGCCGCCAGCGGGCGGGATCCGCGAGCGCGGAACAGACCTCGAACACAGCGACATATTCACATCAGCGAATGTATCTGTCAATGGATGCGCCCGCGCCCCGGGATGCGGGACGACGTCATTCGACCGCCGGGTCTCGCCGGCCGGAGCCTAGGTCGCGGACGACGATCCACGCGGGGACGACGAAGAGAAGAAGCACGAGGAGAGCGATGGCCCCGGCGACGAGGGCCGCCGTCATGGCTGCTCCTCGCCCTCGGTGGCGACGTGAGCGGGGCTCGGCAATCGATGTAGCACCGTGCGCGCGCGCGATCTCCGGGCGTTCCGCCGACCGGTGCACCGCACGTGCCGCAGACGCCGTGTGGGTCGCCGCCGTCCTGGATCCGGGCGAGCGCCGCCTCCGGCGCCTGCA